>JBJMLY010000462.1:0-2766 GCA_045805025.1 Cytophagaceae bacterium
ATCTGTTTAGAGCAACTATTAGTCCGGAACAGATGAACCTCTCTATCCTTGATCTTGATTCAATAAAGCTCATCAACAGTTATAACTTTTATCCGGATACAGAGATCGGGATTAATAATGGTCCGGTCGTAGAAGACGGGGGATCGCCTTCCAATCTGCAGAATGAGAAAGTGATCAGGAAACCGCAGCAGTATTTCAGAAATGTCCTGAACAGCAACTTTGGAGTAGCGGCCAATAAGATCAACGATGAGAAGTACGAGGTGGAGATAGGCTCTTACGAAGAAATTACCACAGGCCGGTCAGGCTTTGGCGGTACCGGACTCAGCATCGGTATCGGGATTGCCGGGGGCATGGGAGGCTTCGGTTATCCTATGGGAGGCTATGGCTATCCTTCGGTCGGCATGGGCGGCTTTCCGGGCTCCAGTTATGGAGGTTTTCCAGGCTACTACCCTTATGGCGGAGGCGGAGGTACCCGCGTTCGTATGGTCTACTTCAAAACGCTTTTGGCAAATACTGATTTCAGCCACCTGGAAGGGGATGTTCCGAAAACCATGCGGGAGAGTGTCAACGACTATGAGCAGAATAACCTTCGTAATGTGAACCTCGAAAAAATCCGGGTAAGCTCTTTCCAGGATAAAGTAATTATCGGCTATTACCTCCGCTCCCAGAGAAAGTATAAGCTGGTCGAATTTAAGAAGAGCTGAAAATTCCTGATGGCTCTTCGAGGATAAATCATAGAAAAGATATATTTTCGGAGAATGCGGAAGAATCTTCAGGTCTTAGTAGCGCTGATTTACTTGTTGCCTGGCAGCTCCTGCCTGGCTCTGGATACCCTGGTTATTTCCGGCAACAATCTTTACTACGATATTACCGGCGAAGATCTGGGGATCTTCGAAGATAAAGAAGGAAAATTATCGCCCGGACAGATCGGCAGCCCTTCCTTCCTTCCTAAGTTTTATACCAGTCCGCACGGCGTAAATTTTCATTTGAGCAATACGGGCTCCGTATACTGGCTGCGGTTCCAGATCAGGATGGAAAATCCCTATACACATAAATGGGTGCTTGAAAATCAGGATCAGCATATCGATCATTTTGAATTGTTTATGCAGGATCATGGTAAGATGATCCCGATGAAAACAGCAGGTTATGCCATGCCCTTTGAGATCCGCGAATATTCGCATAAGAATTTTGTCTTCGATCTTCCGCTCGATTCCACCACCCGGGTTTTTTATGCCAGGGTCAGATCCAGTCACCACAATGCCATTTTGCTGAAAGTCCGCTCGAACCGGTATTTCACCTATTACGCCCTGAATGAATATTACCTGCTGGGTATATTTTATGGTATCCTGATCATTATGGCCGTTTACAACCTGCTGATCTTTCTGTCGGTCAGGGAAGCGAGCTATATTTATTATGTGGTTTATGTTCTCTGCTGCGGACTGATCTCTCTGGCTGAAGACGGGACGGGATTCCAATACCTATGGCCTTCGTTTCCGCAGCTGAATATTATTGTTTCCGCGAGTTCGCCTATGCTTCTGATCGTAAGCTTCAGCCTCTATTCAAAAGTTTTTTTACGATTGAAAGAGCATCTGCCCGGGTGGAACCTTGTTCTTGATATCATCGTGGGCATCTATGTTATCTGGTATTTCCTGAACCTGCTCGTGATCCGGGGCGAATATACTTTTCCGTTCTACATTTTGCCTTTTTCGCTGATCTATATCTCGGCTGTGCTTTGTCTCCGCAAAGGCTTTAAGCCTGCCCGCTATTTTCTGATCGGCTATTCCTTTATGTTCATGAGCATCATCTTTCTACTGTTCAGGATGGTAGGCATAAGCTGGGATAATATGCTGATCTTGTATTCTTTCAACATCGGACTGGTCTTTGAGATTGTGATCCTCTCTTTCGCGCTGGGCGACCGGATACGGATTATTAAAGCGGAAAGAGAGATAGCGCTGATCGAAAAGCAGGAGGCGCAGGCTAAGGTTATCGAGCAGTTGAGAGAGAACGAAAAGCTGAAAGATAAGATCAACCGCGAGCTGGAAGACAAGGTGGCCGAAAGGACGTATGAGCTGGTGGAAAAAAATCAGGAGCTGGAAATCGCCAACGAGAAGCTCAGTTATCAGGCCGAAGAAATCCAGCGGATGAATCAGCTGCTGGATCAGGAAAATACGAACCTGAAGACCAATGTAAAAGAGCTGACCAAGGCCAGGGTGCTGATGCGGGAGGTGGACTTCAATGAGTTTGGGAAAATTTTCCCTGACAAGGAATCATGCTTCAAATACCTGTCGGAGCTGAAATGGAAGGATGGCTATGCCTGTAAGAAGTGCGGAAATACAAAATTCTCGGAGGATAAAGCGACGCTGGCCCGACGCTGTACCAAATGCCGTTATGTGGAATCGCCGACGGCTTACACGATTTTCCATAAGCTGAAGTTCGATGTGAACAAAGCATTCTATATGCTCTTCCTGGTGTATGCGAATAAAGAGAAGATTACAGACCTGGAGCTTTCGGAGATACTTTCCTTAAGGCAGAAGACCTGCTGGAAATTCCATAAAAAGATCAACGAAGCGATCGCCTCCAAAAAGAAACCCGCCTCCGGCGATGCCGACGGCTGGAGCATGCTGATCATGGATGAGGAGAATGAGTGATTTTGATTTGTCTGATTTAAGGATTAACATGATTTTCCCGCCGTTGTTGGAGCTTTTTCCAACAACACACAAAGAGAGCACAGGCATCTCATTAACACACAAGCCTTCGACTCCGCTC
>JBJMLY010000463.1:0-9335 GCA_045805025.1 Cytophagaceae bacterium
AAGGAATACCGGTCAACGATCCTGATTCCTTCCAGCCTGAAGCCGGGTGTCACCCCATTTGCAGACGCTTCATAATATTCATTGGCTCCTTTTAGAATATTCTGAAATGTCTGAAAACCCTGGTTGCTGATATCCTGCATGCAAAGTTTAGTAAAGCAGTAGCGTATATCTTCCGAAGTCATCTCCCGGCCTTTGCCCCCTTTGAAGCAGGCATCATCGTGGAAGAAAACATTTTTCTTTAAGGTAATTGTATAAACGGTTCCTGTGGAATCAACAGAGTAGCTTTCGGCCAGGCATTTTTTTGTGCTCAGGTCCGATGCATCAAAGCGGAATAATCCCTCATACACATGATTGGCTACATTGTAGGAGATGGCATCCGTGATGTTATGCGGGTAGAGATTTCTGATGTAGTCAGAATGGCAATAGCTTAACGTGCCTCCCCTCTTAACCTGGGCATGTGTATTTGTAAAAAAAGAAAAGAGCAGGAAGAAAGAGCAGACAATGAATTTCATAAGGATTTATAATTTCAATTTTAAAGATACTGCTTTTTGCAACGGTATATAGTCGGTAAAACCTATAAGATTTTCTTTTAAATCAATAGTAGTATCCGTCACGATAACCATTATTGGCAAAGGTCAATTTGATTTTAGGAAATCTTATAGGTTTGCCATCTATCGTATAAAATAGAAGAAGATAAGAACGGAAAATCCAAGGCTAGCAATCCATAAGATGCGGGGAACAAGAGAGGAGCCGGCCCAGAGTTTTTTGACAAACAATCCACGGTCGTTCAGAAAATCTCCCAGTGTAACACTTTTAGGAATTAAGAACAGAGCCGCCAGTCCAAGCATAATACAGACAAGACCAATACTGTTCCCACCCCGGATTACTCTGCTGGCATGTTGCCATAATAAATAATTCATTCCTAAGATGGCCAGTCCGACAGGAATTAAAAATACGCCCAGTAGTCTTCCCGGCAGGTTCCGCATTTTTTCTTCAGGAGTGAGGTTGTCGTTGTTGTCCATTGAGTCTGATTTTTACTATGAATCTAGGGATAATATTTAATAGTTGTCAATACGAAGCTAGTCCATAAAATAAAAGGGCTAAGCTTTTGAGCTTAACCCTTTTGATATCAGTAAACCTTATAGGTTTATCTGATAAAGACTATTACGCGTTTTTCAGCAATTGAATTTCTGCCGTAAGAACTACCTCGTCACTTACCAATACGCCACCTGTTTCCAGCGCAGCATTCCAGTTCAGCCCCCAGTCTTTCCGGTTGATCTTGCCGCTAACCGTGAAGCCTGCTTTGGTATTGCCCCATGGATCTTTGGCAATGCCGCCGAAATCCACTTTCAGCTTCACAGGCTTGGTCGTGCCTGCAAGGCTCAGGTCGCCTTCCAGTTCTCCACCCTCGTATTTTTTACCGGTGAATTTCAGCGTCGGGAATTTCTCAGTATTAAAAAATTCCGCGGATTTCAGGTGCCCGTCTCTCTGCTCGTTGGCCGTATCAATCGAGTTGATGTCCGCCTCGAAAGAAATTTTTGGAGATTTGAAATCGTCGCTGGCAGATTCTACTTCTCCTGAAAATTTTTTGAAATGCCCTTTGATATTGTTAATCATCAGGTGCTTTACTTTAAAACCCACTTCGCTGTGCGCCGGGTCGATTGTCCATTTTGCCATAAAAATTAAATTTAGTTTATCTGTTTTAGTTTACACGTTTGAAATTTTTACCGAAGTCATCGAAATAGAGCCCAGCTCGGTTTTGTCGTTGAATAAGGAAACCTGTTCCTTTTCTGTTTTCAGTCCGAGTATATAGAGCAGAGGCAGATAATGATCAGGGCTCGGTATGGCCATGTTCACCTCTTTGCCCATCGAAGAATAATTGATCAGAGGCTGATGGTCATTGCCCAGGATATGCTGCTTCATTTTTTCGTTGGCCACGACTGCCCAGTCGGAACCGCCTTTGGCATTCCAGTCGGCCAGTCGCAGGTTGTGCACAATGTTGCCGCTGCCCACGATCAGGATTCCTTTTTGCCTCAGCGCAGCAAGTTCTTTGGCCAGGGCATAATGCCAGGCTGCATCCTTTCTGTAATCGAGGCTCATCTGGATCACTGGTATATCGGCATTTGGATACATATGTTTGATGACACTCCAGGTTCCATGGTCAAGACCCCACTCATGGTCCATTTCCACCGAAGTTTTTTTAATCAGTTCTTTAGCCTGCATCGCCAGTTCAGGACTTCCGGGAGCCGGGTATTGCACGTTAAATAATTCCTGTGGAAAACCACCGAAGTCATGTATTGTTTTCGGCTTAGGCATAGCGGTTACATACGTTCCTGCAGTTTCCCAGTGGGCAGAAATGCAGAGAATGGCCTTGGGCACGGGCAAAGATTTGGCAGTTTTCAGCCAGCCTTCGCTAAACTCATCCTGCTGGATGGCATGCATCGGATTGCCATGTCCCAGGAAAAGAAGCGGCATGGTATCGGTGTTTTCCAGCTTTTCGCTGAAGCTGCTTAATGCGTTTAGTTTCATAGATGCTCCCATCAGGGGTAACAGACCCATTAGTTTTAAGAAATGTTTTCTGTCCATAAAATCTCCTTTGATGATCTTATAACACAATTATAGGCATGATAGGTCCTCGGATTGCTTGATCCAGGTCAAGAAATGAAAAGGAGCCTTATTTTTCCTCCGAAAGCTTTTTCCTGATTCTGCTCAGGGTTTCGGGCTTGAGCCCCAGGTAGGATGCGACCATATGCTGAGGTACCCGCTGCATGATGTCGGGATAGGCTTTCTGCATGCGCAGGTATTTTTCTTCGGCCGTATTGGTAATCGTAGAGAGAAGTCTTTTGTGAAGGGCTACATAGCTGGACTGGATCAGCAGGCGGAAGTAACGTTCAAATTTCGGCACTTTTTCGAAAAGTATTTCCTGCGATGTTTTATCTAGCAGCAATATTTCCGAATCTTCAAGGGCTTCGATGTTATAGATGGATGGCTCTCCGGTCAGGAAGCTGCTGAGATCCGCGATCCACCAGCCTTCTGTCGCGAATTGCGTGATGTGCTCTTCACTGTTTTTGTCGATCGAGTAAGAGCGTAAGCATCCTTTATTAACAAAGATGGTGTGCAGGCAAACCTCGCTCTCTTTTAAAAGAAATTGTTTTTTCCGCACCGTCTGAGGCAAAAACAACGTGCGCGATAGTTCCCATTCCTCTTTGTTCAGAGAAATTCTTGAGGATACACTTTTGTATAAAAGATCGGACATTGTTCCACTAGATAAATAAAAATACACGGATCTTCAAACGATGTAATTTATTATTGACTGATAGTAACAATACTTCTGGGTTCAGGTTTTAACTTTCTAACAAATTAAGTATATGAGCAAACTTTTTACTCCATTAGCTATTCGTTCCTTAGTTCTGAAGAACAGGATCGTTGTGTCCCCCATGTGCGAATACAGCAGTGAAGATGGCTTTGCGAACGACTGGCATCTGGTGCATCTGGGGAGCAGGGCTGTAGGTGGCGCTGGATTGGTTATCGCTGAGGCGACAGCCGTTTCTCCTGAAGGAAGAATTACGTATGGTGATCTTGGAATATGGAAAGACGAGCATATTCCATTTCTGAAAAGGATCACTGATTTTATAAAGGCACAGGGTTCCGTGCCGGCAATTCAGCTGGCTCATGCAGGCCGCAAGGCGAGCCATCATCTTCCTTGGAAGGGGGGCAAGCCTCTTTCCAAAGAGGAAGGAGCCTGGCAGACGGTGGCGCCCGACAGCATTCCTTTTGATGAAGGGATGCCAGTCCCGGAAGCACTCAATCAGAATGGAATAAACAAAGTACTGCTGGATTTCAGAAGAGCGGCCCGAAGGGCGGTAGCTGCCGGCTTTCAGATTATAGAAATTCATGCAGCACATGGATACCTTATCAATGAATTTCTTTCTCCGTTGAGCAACCGGAGAATGGATAAATATGGAGGATCTTTTGAAAACAGGATACGGCTTTTGCTGGAAATCGTAGAAATTATCAGAATGGAGCAGCCTCTTGATTCACCTCTATTTGTGCGAATTTCTGCCAGCGACTGGACTGAAGGTGGCTGGACTCTGGATGATTCCGTAGAGCTGGCAAAAGTATTGAAGGCACAGGAGGTGGATCTGGTCGATTGCTCTTCCGGTGGAAATGTTCCTCACGCAAAAATTAATACCGGCCCTGGTTATCAGGTGCCTTTTGCTGAAGCGGTGAAAAAGAAAGCGGGGATACTGACAGGCGCCGTAGGCATGATCACCGATGCCCATCAGGCGGAAGAAATTCTGACTTCAGGCAAAGCAGACCAGGTCTTGCTGGCCAGAGAATTTCTGCGCGATCCTTATTTTCCTTTGCATGCAGCTTCTGCATTAAAAGAAGAAGTGAAATGGCCTTTGCAGTACGAAAGGGCGAAGCCGCATTAGTGTTTTTATAATGGATATGATTTTGTATCTTACTGGAAGGACATTTACAATTCCGGATAAGATATGAAAGCATTGATAGGTTTTATAGTATGCATGGCTCCGGCCCTGGTTTTCGGACAAACCAAATATAAGGCTGTACATAAGGATAATGGATATAAGCATTATTCCAATCACAAAGATCAGACTCATTATAAGCCCCAGAACAACAGCTACAAGCCTCACCCTGCCGAAACGAATACAAAAGTACCGGTGAAGAAGCCGGATCCTATCGTGAAGACCACCGAAACAGCGCCCGTGAAAGAAGAGCCTGTAAGCAATACGCTCACTCCTCTGGACGCTGTGTATAAAACAGAATTTCTTGATAAGGAAAGTCTTAAAAAATTGAAGGCTGTCATCATTTCTGCCGATGTAGACGGAGCCGGCGGTACGTTTACGCTTGATTACATCAAGGGCATGAAAGAAGTGGCAACCCTGCTGCGCAATTCGGGCATTTATGTTCAGGAGTTTTATTGTCCGAACGACAATTGGGAAAAAATCAAAGCGGCAGCCAAAGACGCGAATATTCTGGTGTATTCTGGTCATGGTGTCTACGATGGAACAATGCCTCCCAAATGGGTGGGTGGATTTTCGCTGACCGATAATTTTGTTTCTTCCGAACAGATCCAGAACGAGCTGAAGCTGGCACCGAATGCAGTCGTGGTTTTTAACCACGTATGTTTTTCCGCAGGTTCCTCGGCGGTAGATGCGAAGAATATCGGAACCGTGGAAGCGCATCGCCGGGTAGCCATGTATGCACATCCATATGTGGACGGAGGTATAGGCTGCTATTACGCGAATAACTTTTACGGAGGCGCCAAAAGTTTCTTCAATGGATTTCTGGCAGGCAATTCTGTGAACGATATTTACATCAATACTACAAGTCCCTGGTCAAGCGTGCAGGAATACAGGGAATACGAATTCAATAAAAGGTATAAGATCGGCGTATCAGTTTACCAGGACTCTTATGACCTCGCCATCGTGGGCAATCCGCGACTTACTGTTTATGACTTGCTGGGCAATAATCAGCTGGTCAAGAAGTAAAACAGATTTTTTGTACGGTCAGGAGAATGAAAATATTTTTTACTTTTTCTTATTCAACAGCTTTTGTCATTGTTCTTCTGACGGTATCTTCTGTTTCGGGTCAGACACATCAGTTTTATTTTAAAACAGGATCTTACAAGTTAACGTCCATCCAGGAACAACAGCTGGATTCGCTTCTTGAAACGCTGGAGCCCTCTTTAGCTTATTACAAATTCAACGTTTCAGGTCATACCGATTCCATAGGAGCTCGGAGCTATAACGAAGCCCTCTCAAGAAACCGAAGCATGTCGGTAGCATCCTACCTGCTCGGGCATGGAGTCGGTATGGATAAAATTCTTGTCAAATGGTTCGCATTCTCAGATCCTAAGGCACCCAACCTGAGCGAAAAAGGCCGGTCTGAGAACAGAAGAACGGCGCTACTCATAGAGCCTGTAAAAGCCGATCCTGAATGGATCTTAAAACAGCAAGTGTTTAAAGTGCCTTCCTCTAAAAATACAATACTTACCACGGATAATGGCTGCCAGCTCAGAATTAAAAAGAACAGCTTTGTAACTCCCCATGTACTCACAAGTGATACGGTCGATTTAAAAATTATCGAATACAATGCTCCGGGAGACTTCATCGCTGCCGGTATTCCCATGAGTTTTACCAGCGACGGGGAACTTCACATGTATAACTCGCATCAGATGTTCAGTCTCAGCGCCTGGCAGAACGGACGGGAAATTCAGCTGAAAGAACATAGTCTGATTGAGCTGCACTGCGGGTTTATCGATACGACCTACGAGATTGGGTTTTATAAATTCAATGTGCAGAATCAGGCATGGAGCAAAATAGAAACGGTCTCGAACAACCGCGTGAAGGTGGAGGAAGAGGAGACGCCAGTCTCACCGGTTGCAGAACAGCAGGATGCGACAAACAATAATCAGAAGAATTATATAGGAGGGAATAAGCCCGTTGATCAGACTAATTTTCTTAAAGCCAGGGAAATTGTAATTGATACAGGAAAAGGGAGACTCATCCGAATATGGAACCAGGCCATCGATGTATGTGCGTTTCTTTGTTCTGATCTCGAAGGACATCTGGGAAAAGGAGATTACTATTCCCGGCATGGATACCTGTTTCCCTCCATGCAGATCAGAAAACGCTTTCTCAGCAGAAAATACACCATGAAGCTCGCCTCGTCGAGTATGTTTATTCCCCGGGAGCTAAGATCTCTGAAATGGATAAGTCATTATAATCCGGCAGCCGAAAGCTATATAAAGAGAGGCGGAAAGAAGCAATACCTGCGATTCAGCCTTAGGATAGATACTCTAGAAAAAGGAGGCAGATACGTAGAGCACCTTTCATTCGCAGGAAATTTTTCCTGGGATCCCAGAATCAAATATGGTATTCCTGATTCGCTGGATCCATACAAGTCCCTGAATTTTTGGCTCAGGAAAGAGCGATCTGTTTCTTCGGAGACTTTGAATCGTTTTATTAAAATTTACAACGACTCCATAAAATCCAAGAGTTGCTTCTGGATGCAGGCCTTTGCTTTTATGAAAGAGAAAGAGAAATCAATGTCGCTGGACGAGTGGACTTCGTACTTCAATGAAAATGAGCAGCTGATGGTAAGCAGATATCAGGGCTTGATAAAACGAGGTGCGAGAGAGCTCTATGTTGAGCTTGATTGCATGGACAGTTGCCGTTTGCGTAAATACCGGTATAATCAGGGAGGAAGCAGCCCGCTTATACTGATCGGCTCGGGCTATTATAATTTTGATGAGATCTTCAGGAAGAAACAAAGGGCGGGTGTAGATTATGTTTCTTACACCACTACGAAAGGGAAACCCGTTTATCCCATTAGCGGATTCCTGATGATTCCTTCTGTTAACGGGATGGTCAGAATTGATAATACGAAATCACTCAATCTGATTGCCAATACCATTAATACGCTTCTCCTGCTTGATGAGTATGGTCACCGCTACCTGGTGCGCATTGACGCGGCTCAGCTCCCCATTTCATCTGCCATCGTTGTAGAAGACGTAACGGATAAAACCCGCACGCTGATTGAATTGAATAAGGTGCTCAGCGGGCGCTGAATTTTAGTTGTATCATCACTATCCAATTACAGACTCGTCTTATTACTTATTCAAAAAAAAATCTTATTTTGGATAACAAGGGAATATTCCCTGCACTACTTATTTTTTGGTATAAATGGAATTCGTCGATGTTACGGCAGCCTATGCCGGTTTTTTTGTCTGTCTGGGTTCTTTTATATCCAATATGGCCTATGTGATAGCAGCCGGAATTTTTGGTGTCAAGGTTAAAAAATTTAATTTATTCTTTGATGGAAGTTCGATGACTAAATTTATAGCCAACGATACAGAATATAGCCTTGGCTGGATGCCTTTAGGAGGTTATGTGACACTGGCAGGATGGTTGCCGGCCTCCCAGGAAGACGAGAAGGAAGCTTTGATACCGGAAAGTCAGAAATTGAGATCAAAGCCTCCTTATGCCAGATTTTTATGCAGGAGCATTCCTTTCTTTGTTTTGCCCTTCTTTATCGTATTCTTCCTGGCCTTATCGTTTGATGGTTCTTTATCAGAGAACCTGACAATGTTCCGGGAGTGCTTGATGAATATTATGAATTATACGATCGGGAAAAAGAATGAGGCCGCTTTCAGTCAGGAATGGCTGGCCTTCTCGCCGCACGCTAACGTTTTTTATTTATGTGGCCTTACGGTATTCTCTTATTTTTTCGTGGGGAATATATTTTTTAAATTTTCATCTGAGGGGCGCTTCATTACAATCCTCTACCTGATTATTGCCCTCGTCATGGCATACTTTCTGTTCTTTAATTTGATTTTTGCCTATAATACAGTGTTCGGTGGCATTATTATTCTGATGAGTTTTTTTCTTGCCGAACATTTTACGGGACTTATTCTTTTTCTCTTCCTCTACCTGTTTAACCGTTCAAAGATTCAGGAGGAAAAAGCGGTTTAATAGGAACATAATCCTGCAGAAATCCCCCAATGGAATATATTTCCCCCATCAATTTCCCGGCCTACTTTGGTCAGCCTTTCCCTCAAACTGCGGAAGAAATAAAAAGGCTGAAGAAGAAAGTGCTTGCCGAATTTGAACTGGAAAATGCGGATTTTATTATTATTCATAAAAAGGAATACGACAAGAACACATGCATTGTGCTGATTGAGCAGATGGCCAATCAGGAAAATCTGGCGATACACGAGACTATTTTCAGTCATAAAGCCCTGCTTGAGTTCCTCGAAAGTGGAAAGGCGTCGGAAGAGCTGGTGATACGGGGGGATATCAGGAAAGACAAAAAATTATGGGAATTCGTAGCCCCTTATTTCACCTATCGTTTTGGAAAATTTCTGGACAATAGTTTTGATAAAAAAACATTCGCGAATGTAAAGCAGGTTTTGTATTGCATCTATTTCCTTCCGGATGAACATATGGACTGGTGTCTTCAGAAAATAGTCAGCTATCTGAATTCCCTATCCTCCTCCTTTACATCCGCCTTTTCCCATTCTATGTCAGAGGCCCAGATCAACGAGGTGGCGGATCAGGATTTTATATCCCGGCTTGATCAGCTGAGGGCTACCCTTAAGCCTTTGAAGACTAAGTTAGCCGAGGCTTATATTGATTTTATTGTAAAAGCCAATGCCGCTGATAAAACAATAAAAACCACGCGCAGAGCATTGGAAAACCTTGAGATCATCGGCCGCCTGAAAACGGAAGGGTTGATCAGGCTTGAAAGATCTAAAGAGATTCTGAAAGAAAGATTGTATCACGTTTATATCAAAATAGGTTTATATT
>JBJMLY010000464.1:0-9433 GCA_045805025.1 Cytophagaceae bacterium
CCTGGATTACCTGCAGGGCAGATAACGTTTATTTTTTTCCGGACAAACGGATTTTTTAGAATTTGCAGGATTTCAAAAACAAAATTACGGGAAATACGGTTTTTTGAATGCAACCATTATTTTTTATATGAACAGAAATCTCGCTGTCCTTTTTATTTTTTGTATTTCATTGTCCGGGCAGGCTATAAGCCAGACCGATTCAGCCAATACAGCCGCTATCATTAGTCAATCCGGCAAAACAGGTACCAAATGGTATAAGACCAGGGTTTTTAAAGCCTTTGCTGTACCGACTGTGCTTATTGGTTATGGAGTTTCCTGCATTCAGAATCATGGCTTCTACAGCAGCTATCAGCTTCATGCCGATATGCGCAAAAATATTTCGTTCAAAAGAACACACATCGATGATTATTTGATATATGCTCCTTATGCGGAACTGATCCTGCTCAACGCATTCAAAGTCAAATGTAAAAATGATTTTATCAATACAGCCCTGCTTACCGTAAAAACTGAGCTGTTCATGGTGGCACTTACGTTTCCGGTAAAACACCTTACGCATATTCAGCGGCCCGACAGCGCTAATCCGGGAAGATATATGTCTTTCCCTTCCGGCCATACGGCTCAGTCTTTTGCTGCTGCTTCCATTGTTCATAAAGAATTCAAGCATAAGAGCGTATGGTACGGGGTCGGCGCTTACACCATCGCCACATCGGTAGGAGTCTTCCGTATGCTGAACAACAGGCATTGGGAGTCGGATGTGTTTGCAGGCGCAGGATTCGGGATACTGTCCGCTCACCTGGCCTATCTTACGCACAGAAACAGGTGGGGCAGGAAATGCGATCTGAGTCTGATACCTATGTATAACCGGGGCTGCTCCGGCCTGGCTATGTCTATGAAATTTTAGCTATTGAATAAGTATTTTTTACTATTTTTTTCGGCTCTGCTTAAGCCAATTGCTTGTAAAAAAAGAGTCCCGCTTTAACGGGACTCTTTTTTATTTTCCGGCGAGAATCTTTCCAAGTATCCTGATTCCGTTTTCAATCTGTTCCGGAGTTGAATTCGAAAAATTCAGTCTGACTGTATTTTCTTCGGCTTCCGTGGCATAAAAGGTTTTACCCGGGACAAATACAATTTTATACCCGGCAGCCTTTTCAAGAAAGTCGTAGGCATTTAATTCCGGCGGCAGAGTAAGCCATATGAACATCCCGCCCTGAGGTCTGGTCCAATGGCAGCTTTTCGGAAAGTACTTTTCCAGTGCCTGAAGCATAAGCTCACACTGCAGCCTGTAAGCCGACCGGATCCTTCCTATATGTTCATCAAGGTCTTCATCTTGCAGGAACTGTTCAATAATTCGCTGGGAAAGAAAATTGGAATGGAGGTCGGAGGCCTGTTTGGCAACGATCATTTTTTCGATAATATTCTTTGAAGCAGCTACCCAGCCCAGACGCAGACCCGGCGCAATAATCTTGGAAAAGGATCCGAGAAGAAGGGTGTTGTCCGGCCGTAGCTTTTTAAGCGGAGGTAAAATTTCTCCGCCGAACCTTATTTCTCCGTATGGGTCGTCCTCCACCAGAATGGTGTCATGCTCCTTTAAGAGTTCCGATACGGCTTTCCTTTTTTCCATGGAATAACTGATGCCGGATGGATTCTGGAAATTTGGGATGGAATAGAAAAGCCTGATCTTTTCTTTTTTCAGGATGTTACTGAAGCATTCTATATCCGGTCCGTCGTCAAGGAGAGGCATCGTTACAAATTCGGGCTCGTAAGCAGAGAAAGCCTGGATAGCCCCCAGGTAACTCGGCTTTTCAAGCAGTATCTTATCTCCCTTCTCTATAAAGAGCTTTCCGGCAAGGTCGAGGCCCTGCTGCGAACCATTCAGGATCAGAGTTTCTTCCGGGCTTATTTCCATATCATAGTGGGTCCGGTATCGTTCGCTGATAAATTTCCGCAAAGGATAATACCCTTCCGACACACCATACTGCAGAACAGGACTTTTATCTTCACTCAATACTTTCTGCGCAGCCCGGGCGATCGCTTCGGCTGGAAAGCATGCAGGATTCGGCAATCCGCCTGCAAAAGAGATCACATCGGGCTGCGAGGTAACTTTTAAAATTTCACGGATGAAGGATCCGGGCATGGAATGCATCCTGGATGCAAACCGCGTTTTGTTCATTGTTTTTTCCATATATCCATTTGTTTAGTGGGCAATAAAAAAGCCCGGCTTTTGGGGCCGGGCTTGGTTCTTTTAAAATCAGACAATAGCTACCCGGTCATAAGCTTGAAGACTGCCACGACGATGACTGCGGATAAAAGTGCTGACTGAGCGATAAACTGTTTTTTCATATTGGTATAAAATAAAAAAGCCCGGACTTTGAAGTTCCGGGCTTTGATGATTCTTTATTAATATCTATAAAATCACATATACCGGACCTCTGCAGAGGGCACCACTGCGACAACAAGGGCGACGGTATAGACGATGTGTTTTTTCATGATTTGTACAAATATACAGAATTATCCCGGACTTCAACGAAGCCCATTGAGCAGGCTGGACGCTTTGGTGCTGAGCCCTATATAAAAGACTATAAGTCTCAGAGGGCAAGTGATCAAAAAAGGACCTGAGAAAGAGATTTAGAAGTGTCGGGATAAAGAAGTGTAAAAAGAGACTTAAAATGGCCTGTATTTCACCCCAATGCCATTTTGTTGGTGTGGTTAAGCGTAAAATTAGCCCTTATTATAATTATAAAAAAGAATGATAATGTCCATTTTTTCTTGACTTCTGAGTTACAATTTCCATTGTCAGCCTATCTTATATTAAAATCGGGATTTTAACTTCTAAAACAGAAGAAAAATGAAAAACTTACTTCCATTCGTTCTGCTGCTTCTGGCTTTTTCGGCGAAAGGGCAGTTTCAGCTAAATGGTGCTGCTGTCAACTCTGGCGGGGGTACATATCAGCTGACGCCAGCCAGCGTGAATCAGTTCGGTGCTTTATGGTATAAGCTTCAGCATAATCTGAATAATCCATTTAATGTGCAGGGACAGATCAATCTGGGTTCGGACCCTAATGGAGCTGATGGAATTACTTTTGTGATGCAGAACGGTTGTCTTGCTGCCGGTGGTTCCGGAGGAGGACTGGGGTATTCAGGATTACCCGGGCAGTCAATTGGTGTGGAGTTTGATACCTATCAGAATATTTCCGGAACAGGTTCGGAGCTGAACAACGATCCGGTTTATGACCATATAGCCGTAGAGAAGAACGGATATGTTGTTCATGATGGTTCTGCCAACACGATTACTGCTCCTGTGCAGATGGATGCGGTTTTGTCCAACGTAAAAACAGGAGCCTGGTATGATTTTCAGATCAACTATAATCCGGGCAGCAAACTGCTGCAGGTATATTTTAATGGTACCCTTCGCATAAGCGTGACGTACGACATCAAAGCCAACGTCTTCAGTGGCAACCCATGGGTATACTGGGGCTTTACCTCATCTACCGGAGGTCACTTTAATGTACAGCAGATTGCTATCGATGCCGTGAAGAGCACACATCTTCTTACAGATACCACGATATGTACAGGTTCAATCCCGATTGTGCTGGACCCACTGACTAATCTAAGGGGAACAAATCTTGCTCTTAACAATCCGGTAGTCGCTTCAACGGCAGGCCAGCCGGCGGCATGGGCAGTCGATGGAAATCTGGGCAGCCGATGGGAGAGCGCTTTCAGCGACCCTCAATGGATCTATGTGGACCTTCAGTCGCCTACCGATATTGACAGTGTTACCCTGGACTGGGAACCTGCCTATGCTTCGGGCTATCAGATACAGACTTCTACCGATGCCTCAGCCTGGACTACTGTTTTCAGTACCACTACTGGCGACGGAGGACATGATAAAATAGTTTTCAGCGCAACCAATATCCGGTATATAAGAATGTACGGTACCGTCAGGGCTACGCCCTATGGGTATTCGCTCTGGGAGTTCGGCGTATATGGGCAGCCGAAATATCTCTGGTCGACCAATAACGGAACAAATGCCACGATAAGTCCGAATATCTACAGCTCATCGGTAACGCTTTCGCCCGCCTTGACTACCACGTATAGTGTGATGATACCCGATGCCTGCCTTGGCTTTACATCCTATAACATGACGGTTACTGTTAACTGCATTACGACTCCTGTGACGCTGGGTGATTTCCGTGCGACTGCGGAAGTTGAGGGAGCGCAGCTACAGTGGACGACTTTATCGGAAGAGAATACCAATTATTTTGAAATACTTAAATCAGAGGATGGAATTAATTTCAGGATCATTGGCTACCTGCCGGCTGCAGGTAACAGCCATAACCCCGTTTCCTATGAATATAAAGATGAAGAAAGCCTGAGCGGAGTATCGTACTATAAAGTTTCAACGGTTGACAAAGATGGTGGGCAAAGCCAGAGCGTGGTCAGATCCGTGGAGCACCAAAAAACGACTGTCTTTATTCCTGAACCGTTGTTTGAACAGGAGACAGCCTTGGTATTTTCAGGCAAAATCAATCAGCTGGAATATTTTATCGTCGATATGCTGGGCCGGGAAATTTTTCATGCGGAGATCCCCAATCCATCCGGTAAAGTTATGCTGGGGGAGAATCTGCCGCCTGAATGCTACCTGGTACGTGTAAAGGTGGATTCTGATATCAGAACATTAAAAATTTGTAAAGTAAGATAGTAGCCAGAGTTTCTCCTAAACAGATAACAGCTCTGTTTTTTCAGAGCAGAATCTCTGAAATGGACTGTATATGTTCTGTAGGGATATGGTGCGTAATATAATTATGAGCCAGAATAGTCAGAGATAATACTGCTGTGATCAAACCTTTTTTCTGTTCTGACTTCCTTCCTACAAGCCTGCCGATAAATTTGGGTCCGAATTTTTCGTAAGACTCCGTTCCTTTGGCCAGTTCAGCTACAACGTATTTATTATTGAGGTTGGTGGATGCCTGTTCAATATTCATTTTACTAATTCTTCTGATTATTTACTTTAAACGCATTTTCAGCGGGTTTGATTGCATTTTTTTATAAAAACTTACGTCTGGAAGGATTTTTTTTAATAAAGTAAATGATCGGCCGGTCTCCTCTATTTGCTAAAGTGCTTCTCTTGTAGCTGGTTATCAGGCCTTAATTCTCTCCGATAAGTATTCAGATGGATTTTCTATGCGTATATGCTAATTCATCTCTTTTGTCCTGTTTTCTTTAAATAGAGATCATCGGTTTATGGAATTTCAAAAAGTGCCGCATCTGATTTGTAAACACAGACATAGATCTAACGATCATTAAACAATAGAATCATGAAAAAGCACACAGGAAAACTAATTATAGGCAGCGGAGCGCTCACATTTCTGCTCCTGGGCCTGCTTAGCTGGGTTAAGCCGAGCGCTGGTTTCCATTATACCATCGACAATGATTTTCTGCGTTCCTTAAAAACGGAAATCGAACAATTCAATAACGTGATGCCGGAAGACAGGGTTTATCTGCAATTCGACAAGCCCTTTTATCAGCCCGGAGAATCTATCTGGTTCAGCGCCTATGTTCGTAACGGAGCTGACATGAAGCCATCGGTAAAAAGCGATATTATCTATGTAGAACTGATCACTCCGAAGGGAAGTACAGAAAAAACGATCAAGCTCGTTACAAAGAATGGTCAGGTGGCCGGCGATTTCCAGCTTGGCCAGGATGCAGCCGGAGGTATTTATAAAATAAAAGCCTATACAAATTTTCAGAAAAACGAAGCACCGGAAACATTCTTTGAGAAAGAAGTTCAGGTGCAGCAATACATACTGCCTACCCTTAAAATGAAACTTGATTTCGAACGCAAGGCTTTCGGGCCTGGCTCCGAAGTGCTGGCTAAAGTTCTTCTGAATACGAATGAGAATAAAGCGCTTTCCAATTACAAGTTTAAATACATGGCCAGCCTCAACGGAGAAAAAATGCTGGAGCAATCGTCGGAAACAGATGGAGAGGGTTATGGCTATATCCGCTTTATGCTTCCGGCAGATCTGGCTACCAACGACGGCCTGCTTAATATCCTGATCGACTACCAGGGTTCTACCGAAAGCATTTCACGCTCCATTCCGATTATTTTAAATAAGATCAGCTTTAACCTGTTTCCTGAAGGCGGAGACCTGGTGGCCGGACTTGAATCCAGAATAGCATTTAAAGCCATGAACGAATTCAATAAACCTGCCGATGTGGAAGGCGTTGTGCTGAATTCGAAAGGCAAAGAAGTGGCTGCATTCAGCAGTTTCCATATGGGTATGGGCGCATTTGCTTTTACTCCCCAGAAAGACGAAAGCTATCGGGTTAAGATTACGAAGCCCCAAGGCATCCAACAGATTTTTGAAATGCCGGAAGTATTTGGGAGAGGGTATGTGATGAAAACCGAAGCCGGAAAAGGGGAGATGACCGTCAGCATTAATACCAGCGAGAATGAAGAGCTCTCCCTGCTGATGCAGATCCGAAGTAAAATTTATTATTCAACCGCCGTGAAAGCTACGCCCGGTATTAATAAAATTACCATACCCACGGCTGCTCTGCCTGTTGGTGTGGCGCAGCTTACCTTGTTCGACAGCAAAGGAATTGAACGCGCAGAACGTTTGTTTTTTATCAATAAGGACAAGCAGCTCAGCATCTCGGTAAGTACCGATAAGGATAAATACCTTCCCAGAGAAAAAGTAAAGATGACCGTGAGCGTCAAAGACGATCGTGGTATGCCTATGCCCGGTAATTTTTCTTTGTCCGTCACCAACGATCAGCTTCTTTCTTTCGCCGACGACAGATCCGGCCATATCCTTTCTCAGCTTTTGCTGGAGCAGGACCTGAAAGAGAAAGTGGAAGAGCCTGCATTCTATTTTGAGAAGAAAGAGCCGAAGGCAGACCAGGCGCTCGATTATCTTCTGATGACTTCAGGCTGGAGGAGGTTTACCTGGGAGCAGGTATCCAACCACACCCTGCCGCAGATAAAATTTCAGGGAGAGAAGGCTATGCTTTCAGGAGTTGTTATGGACGCGCAAGGTGGCAAGCCTCTGGCAAAAGCAAAAATTACACTCAACAACACTACCGTATACACGAATGAAAAAGGCGAGTACACGCTGAAGAACATCGAGCCTGTTTTTCCTCTACTGCTGCAGATTACTGCCGAAGGATACAGTTCCACCGCACAGTATGCCTACGATTATTCTCAAAACCTGCCTTTCTATCTGTATAAGTCCGGATATTATCTGAACTATGCTTATCCATCTTCCGCTGCGCGCGGAGAAGGACCTGTACAAAAGAATAAGAGAGCGGGAGTCAAAAAAGCCGATATGGATGAAATCGATATGATCCAGATGGAAGTTCCCGTTCCGGCGAATCAGATGAAAATGGAAGAGATCGACGATCAGCCTGTCAACGAGCAACCTGCCATCGAAGAAGGGGATGTGAAAGTGGATATGGAGAGAAATGACATCCGCATGGCCAATATCGGTTTCAACGATAAGCAGGCAGTGCCACAGACAGCTCTTTATTACAGAGCACGTCAATTCCCTGCTCCGGTGTACAATAAGCAGGAGATCGTCGAAGTCAGGAATGATTTCAGATCCACGCTTTACTGGAACGGTGCACTGGAGATTGACCGTACCGGAAAGAAAGTGATCGAGTTTTACAATTCGGATGATATCAGCTCTTTCCGCGCTACCATTGAAGGCTTCGGCTCCGATGGAATGATCGGCCGTGCCGAAATGACATACTTTACCCAGCTGCCTTTTTCCATGAGCACCAAAGTGCCGGTGGAGGTGGTGGCAGGGGATATTGTTTCTATTCCGCTTACCCTGAAAAATAATACAGATGGTCCTCTCGGAGGTTTGATGAACATTCAGGCGCCTGCCGGAATGCAGGCTACAGGCAGCATCCCTACGTCTCAGACCATCATGCCCGGCAAAGCCAAAACCATTTACCTGGATTATAAGATCTCCAATAAGGCGACAAGCGGTGAGTTCAGCATTTCCTTTAAAAGCTGCGGACTGGGCGATGCCTTCACACAAAAGATCAGAATCATACAGAAAGGCTTTCCGGTAACCGCTTCGTTCTCCGGGCAGGAAATGGAGAAAGAATTCTTTGTTGATCTGCATCATATAGTGGATAGCTCGCTGAAAGTTTCTCTGACTGCTTATCCTTCGGTGGTGAACGACCTGCTTACAGGCATCGACGGTATTCTGAGAGAGCCGGGCGGATGCTTCGAGCAGACTTCCATGAGCAGCTATCCTAATGCCATGGTGCTTGATTATCTTCAAACGACCGATACCAAAGACGGAAAAACGCTTTCAAGAGCCACCGATCTGCTGGGAAGAGGTTATAAAAGATTATCTACTTTCGAGACCCGCGATAAAGGTTATGAATGGTTCGGCTCTGCCCCGGGTCATGAGGCGCTGACTGCGTATGGATTACTGCAATTCAGCGATATGAAGAGAGTGGGTGCAGACGTAGATAAAGGCATGATGGACCGTACCGCTAAATGGCTGATGGACCGCAGGGATGGTAACGGTGGCTTTAAAAGAAACGACCGCGCCCTGGATAATTTCGGAAGCGCCAGTCAGGACATTACCAATGCTTATATCGTATATTCACTGGCAGGAGCCGGATATAAGGATCTGCAGAAAGAGCTTGATAACTCTTATGATAAAGCAATGGCATCAGGGGATCCTTACATGCTCGCGATGATGGCAAATGCCATGTATAGCAGCGGCGACAGCAAAAGAGGCGACAAGCTGATGGCTCTTCTGCTTCCTATGCAGGCTGCTGATGGAAGCTGGAACGGAAAGACTCATTCCATTACCTTCTCTACAGGAGAGTCACTGCTTATCGAAACTACATCCCTGGCTACGATGGCCATGATGAAACAGTCATCGCCCGATCAGCGTGCACTGACTAAAGGCATTCAGTTTATCGTGTCAAGCCGTTCGGCCTATGGTACCTTCGGAAATACGCAGGGAACGGTACTGGCTTTAAAGGCTCTTACTGAATATGCAAAAGCTTCTAAGCGTACTGCTTCGGACGGTATTATTGAGTTTTATGTGGGAGGAAAGAAAGTGGCGGAGAAGCCCTACACTGCCGGACAGAAAGGAAATATTGAAATCGCCGGGCTGGAAGAATTTATTCGCGAAGGAAAGCATAAGCTGAAAGTAAAATTCAAAGGCACAAAAGAAGCTCTTCCGTATTCGATAGCCCTTACCTGGAGCACGACCTTGCCCAACAGCTTGAAAGAATGTGTGATCGGTCTTAGCGCAAAGCTGGCTCAGAAAAGCGCGAATGTGGGGGAAACAGTAAGGCTTTCGGTAACGCTGAGCAATTCGAAAAATGAGTCCGTTCCTAATCCGATCGCCATCATCGGTATTCCTGCCGGGTTTACGGCTCAGCCATGGCAGCTGAAAGA
>JBJMLY010000465.1:0-19616 GCA_045805025.1 Cytophagaceae bacterium
ACATACCTGGGTACCACCACTGCCAACGGATCCGGTAACTGGTCGATGGCTTTCGCGGCTGTGAATAAAGATACAATTACTGCTACTGCTTCGGAAGCTAATACAACGACCGCACACAATACTTCTGAATTTGCCGTATGCGCTCTTTGCGCTACACTGGCACCGACCGTGAGCGGGCCTCAGACACCTTGCGTCAACGCTACAGGGGTTAAATATTTTATTTCCGGAGGAAGCGCTACTTCAAATTTCGTATGGACGGTTCCTTCCGGTGCCACGCAAACGGCAGGAGTTACAAGCGATACAGTATATGTATCCTTCGGATCAACTTCCGGAAACCTGTCGGTAACCGAGACAGATCTGAACAACTGTTCGGGATCTGCGAATTATGCGATTACGCTCGCACCGATTCCGGCCACCCCGACTATTTCAGCCGGTGGTCCGACGACCTTCTGCATTCCCGGCAATGTTACCCTGACCGCTTCTTCGTCTACCAGCGGCGTGAGCTTCCAGTGGTATGAGTCGGCTGCCACGATTGGGGGAGCAACGAATACTACTTACCAGACCAATGCTTCCGGAAGCTATACGGTCGTTGCCAGCAAGGGAGGATGCAGCTCGCCCGCTTCAGCAGCTACCGCTGTGACCGCGAACCCTGCCGTCACGGCCAATGCTACCGGTACAGCTGGAGGCGTATGCGCCGGAAGTTCGATAAATCTTCAGGCCAATGCTTCCGGGGGTTCGGGTTTATACAACTATTCATGGACGGCTTCGGGATCAAGCTTTACTTCAAACCAGGCCAATCCAAGCACGAATGCACCTTCGTCTAGCACTTTTTATATAGTATCGGTGACTGATCAGGCAAATGCGAACTGCAGTGTGGTGGACAGTGTTACGATCACTGTCGTTTCTGTTTCTGTGGATGCAGGCGGGGGCCCGCTGGGCCAGCAAAAGCTTTGTGCGGGAGAAAATTTCCTGATTGATTCAGATACAAGCGGAGGGGTAGGGCCATATACCTTTACCTGGACAGCTGCTGTACCTGCCGACCTGGCTTATCTGAGCAATACGTCAATTCTTCATCCGACCGTTACGCCAACGGCTAACGGTTCATTCAAATACTACCTGAGCGTACATGATGCGGGAAGCACCTGTGCCGATGTAATGGATTCTATCACAATTATTATGAATCCTCTGCCCATGTCACAAATCTCTTCCAGCGATACCTTGGTATGCGCGGGTGCTGACGCGGTGCTGGTGGCACAGATCACCATTCAGACTGCTGGTCCTTATACCTATACCTGGAGCGAAACATTCGGCTTGCTTGCCGACTCGATCACCACCACGACTGAACCGACCTTTACCATTAATCCTACCAAGGATAGTGCTTCCTTCTGCGTAGAAGTGACCGATGTCAACGGGTGTATTTCCCCATGTACGGAAGTGCCTATCAAAGCGCTGAATACTCAGGTGCTGGTAGTGCCGAATCTGATGACTCCGAATAACGACAACCTGAACGATTGCTTCATCATCCGGGATATAAACAACAGGGATATACTCCCGGGATCAAGCTTTGAAGTCTATAACCGCTGGGGAGAAGCCGTTCACAAAGCCGAAGATTATACCAATAAGAGACCATGGTGCGGAAACGCTCTGAACGATGGTATGTATTATTACCACATCAAGACAGGTTGCGGCAAAAAAGATCTGAGAGGATGGCTGCAGGTCATCGGCAGTGAGGCAAAAAATCACTAGGAAGCTACCTTACGTAATAAAATTTTCATCTGCAGAAATCCCGGCCAAAAAGCCGGGATTTTTGTTTTTTAAGGCATTTTATTGCGACTTAATAGCAAAATTTTTATTGTTTTTTAACTACTTTTTCTAAAAACAATTAAAAAAATTTAATATTCCAACATTTTCTTGTAATTTTCCTAATAGAAAGCTATAAATAGCTTCTATTGTGCAAATTTCTTTGTTTTTCGTTCTGAAAAAATATAACATCTTACTATTATGAAAAAGAATTTACTGCTTGTTTTTCTTTTTACGTTGTTATTATCGAACCTTGGTTTTGGTGCAACATGGACTGTTACTAACCTACTTGATAACAATGCAACGACAGGAGCCAATCAGGGCGATTTAAGATGGTGTATCAATCAGGCCTGCGGTGCAGGCGGGGCTCAGATCATTAGCTTTAATTCGGCGGCGTTTACGGGCGCCGGTCCCTTTGTCATCAATATTTCAGGGGGAGGAACTCAGAATAACCCATACAATATATATGGAGCCAATGTGACGATTGACGGAACAACAGCCCCTGGTTTTGCAACCAATGGTAACAAGCCCGTCGTAATCATCCGTGGTAATTCTACATTTGATGGAATTCAGATCAACGGCGGTTCTGCCCACCTTATTAAAGGTCTTATCTTCCAGAATCTGCAAAACGGTATCAATGTGAATGGAGGTACCTCTGCCAATGTTATTAAAGGCTGCTGGTTTGGTATTAACTTTGCCGGAACAAGTAAAACAGGTGTTTCGATCACCAATAACGGTATTTATATCAATGATCAGCCCGGCACTATAATCGGAGGCGTGGCGGCTGGCGAAGGAAACGTTATTTCTGGTTGCGCTGATAATGCAACTGGTATTTTTGCCGGTATACAGATTAATGGTAATAACAATACCAATACCAACGGGACTCAGATCATTAATAACTATATAGGTACTGATTATACAGGTTCAGCCGGAGTACTTCCCACCATCGGTAACGGTAAAGCTGAATTTCAGAACCAGCACGGTGTCATCATTAACTCCACCAGCACCAGTGTTATTACCGTTTCGGGAAATACAATTTCCAATAACTGGGGAGCGGGACTACGAATCATTTCCGGATCTAATGCGGTGACTATCACCGGTAACTTTATCGGTACGGACAAAACAGGTATGAGCGCGCTTCCGAATCTGGGCGTAGGACTTTGGGCTACTTCTTGTAATAACCTTATCATTGGAGGTAATACCAATGCCGCCAGAAACATTGTTTCCGGTAACGGAAGCGCTACTATTCCGAACGTAGTCAATACAGCTGTGGCTACCCAGTGGGATTGGTTTAACAGCTGCGGTATTTATCTGGAGGAATGTAATTCAGCAAACCTTAAAAATAATTATGTAGGTACAGATGCGACTGGAAATTCAACAGGCGTGGCCTATGCGATGGGTAACCTGTATGCGGGAATTAAAATCAAAAATTATGGGACTGCTACAGGCGCCACTACCATCGGAGGAACCACTTTACCCGGAACGGCGTCTCCGGAAGGTAATGTGGTAGGAGGTAACGGTTATAGAAGTTTTATGGCTAATGCCGGCTATCCCGGTCACGGTATTCTTTTACAGGGAAACCTGGTAAGCGGACTCAATGTATACAGAAATTATGTAGGACTTGGAGTAACGGGAGACCCGAATATCGGGAACAAGCAGGACGGTATCAGTATTCAGGACCGTGTTACGAACTGTAATATCGGAGGTGTAAACCTCGGTAACGTTTGCGGTAACAATACATTCGGAATTTTTATCCAGAACCTTTGTACCGGAAACAAGATGTATGGAAACTACATCGGTACTTCCACCAATGGTGGAGGTCCGGCACAACCAAACTCAGGCGGCGGTATAGGAATTCAGGGTGCATCAAATGGAAATATCATCGGCGGACCAACGGTCGGCCAGGGAAATTTTATCGCTGGTAACACGACTTCAACAGGTATATCAATCCGTTACGGTTATCCGAATGCTCCTGCCAACAATACCGTCATTCAGAATAACAATATAGGTGTGGATGCTTTCGGTGCGACACTTGCTAACTCTACCGGTATTTATATTCAGGGAGGTTCCAGCAATACCACCATCGGAGGAAGTGCAGCAGGAACTCCCAACCTGATCAAGGCAAATACAAATTTCGGTATCGAGCTCGATAGCGCTCAGGCTACTCTTATCAGAGGTAACAATATTACTGCGAACGGCGGCGATGGTATTAACATACACAATGGAAGCGCCAGCAGCATTATCGGAGGAACTTCTGCAGAAGCCAATAGCATTTCTAATAACGGAGGCAATGGTATCCAGATTAAGAATCCAAACGGTGCCGGCTCTAACCTGAATGCAATCAACCGCAATTCTATTTTCTGTAATGGACTTCGCGGAATTGAACTAAATGGGGTGGGTAATGCTAATTATGCCAAGCCAACAATTACAGGGGCGCCGACCAGCTTCTCCATTAATTCACCGGCGGGTGCATGGATTGAGCTCTACACTCTGGATGGATGCAATGACTGCGGAACAAGCACTACTAACAATAAATTACAAGGGAAAACCCTCGTGCTGGAAGGTACAGCAGGTTCCGCTGCCATGACCAATATCAATCCGGCTACCTATGGTAAAACTACAAACCTGGATTTTACCGCTACGGCATCCTCCGCAGCGCCAAGTGCTACAAATGGAGCAACCACTGCACACAATACATCAGAATTCAGCTCATGCCAAGTGCTTTGTATTACTCCGACTCCTTCTATAACAGGAAGCGCTTCTGTCTGCGAAGCGACTAACGGTGTGGTGTATTCTACAACCAATACTCCCAATACATTTGTATGGACCGTGCCGACCGGCGCTACCATTGCCAGCGGCCAGGGAACAAGTTCCATTACGGTAAATTTTGCAGCGGGCGCAAGTTCAGGGAATGTAAGCGTACTGGAAACCAATGGAGGTTGCTCAGCCACTTCGAATTTTGCGGTTACGGTTAATCCGCGTCCGGTTACTCCTGCTATCACAGGGACTGCCGCGATCTGCGAAGCGACTAATGGCGTTACCTTCTCAGTAACAAACACGGCAGGCAGCACCTATGCCTGGACGGTGCCGACAGGGGCTACGATCGCCAGCGGCCAGGGTACCAATTCCATTACGGTGAATTTTGCGGCGGGAGCTTCTTCAGGAAATATCACGGTTGCTCAGACTACTACTGCCACCACTTGTGCTGACTTAACTCCAAGCACTTTTGCAGTGACCATTAATCCGCGCCCGGTTACTCCGGCAATCACCGGAACGGCTTCAATTTGTGAAGCGACGACAGGTGTTGTGTTTTCCGTTACAAATACGGCAGGTAATACCTACGCATGGTCAGTACCTGCCGGTGCTACGATTGCCAGCGGTCAGGGTACCAACTCTATCACAGTAGATTTTGCCGCCGGCGCATCTTCCGGAAATATTTCTGTTACTCAAACAACAACTGCCACTACCTGCGCCGACTTAACGCCGAGCACCTTTGCGGTGACAATCAACCCGCGTCCGGTTACTCCGGCTATTACAGGAACTGCCGCGATCTGCGAAGCGACTAATGGTGTCATCTTCTCTGTAACAAACACAGCGGGTAATACTTATGCATGGTCAGTGCCTGCAGGAGCTACGATTGCCAGCGGCCAGGGTACCAATTCTATTACGGTTAACTTTGCCGCCGGCGCATCTTCAGGAAATATCAGCGTTACTCAAACAACAACTGCCAGTACTTGCGCCGATTTAACGCCAAGTACTTTTGCAATCACTATTAATCCGCGACCGGTTACCCCGGCAATCACCGGAACGGCTTCGATTTGCGAAGCCACCACAGGCGTTGTATTCTCGGTGACCAATACAGCTGGTAATACCTACGCATGGTCAGTACCTGCAGGTGCTACCATCGCGAGCGGCCAGGGTACAAACTCAATTACGGTGGATTTTGCCGCTGGTGCTTCTTCAGGAAATATCAGCGTTGCTCAAACAACGACTGCCAGTACCTGTGCCGACTTAACGCCAAGCACCTTTGCGGTGACAATCAACCCGCGTCCGGTTACTCCGGCTATTACAGGAACTGCCGCGATCTGTGAAGCGACCAATGGGGTCGTCTTCTCTGTAACCAATACAGCGGGTAATACTTATGCATGGTCGGTACCTACCGGCGCTACGATTGCCAGCGGTCAGGGTACCAATTCCATTACGGTCAACTTTGCCGCCGGCGCATCTTCAGGAAATATCAGTGTTACTCAAACAACAACTGCCAGTACCTGTGCCGATTTAACGCCAAGTACTTTTGCAGTGACCATTAATCCGCGCCCGGTTACTCCAGCTATTACTGGAACAGCTGCCATCTGCGATGCCACGACAGGCGTTGTATTCTCGGTGACCAATACAGCAGGCAGTACCTACGCCTGGTCGGTACCTGCCGGTGCTACGATTGCCAGCGGTCAGGGTACCAATTCTATTACGGTGGATTTTGCCGCCGGTGCTTCTTCCGGAAATATCAGTGTTGCTCAAACAACGACTGCCACTACCTGTGCCGACTTAACGCCAAGTACATTCGCAGTTACCGTAAGCCCAAGACCAGTTACTCCTGCAATCACAGGGACTGCTGCGATATGCGAGGCTACGAGCGGTGTTACCTTCTCAGTAACCAATACAGCGGGCAATACCTATGCATGGGCCGTACCAGCCGGCGCTACTATCGCCAGTGGTCAGGGTACAAATTCCATTACAGTGGATTTTGCCGCTGGCGCATCTTCAGGAAATATTTCTGTCACACAAACAACGACTGCTACTACCTGCGCCGATTTAACTCCAAGCACTTTTGCTGTAACCATTAATCCGAGACCAAGCACGCCGGCTATTACAGGTACGGCTGCTGTCTGCGATGCTACAAATGGGGTTGTATTCTCAGTAACCAATACAGCAGGCAATACCTATGCCTGGTCAGTGCCGACGGGTGCTACGGTCGCCAGCGGCCAAGGCACTAATTCCATCACGGTAAATTTTGCCGCCGGCGCCTCTTCAGGAAATATTTCGGTTACGCAGACTACCACAGCGAGCACTTGTGCCGACTTAACGCCAAGCACATTTGCAGTTACTGTCAATCCAAGACCAGTTACTCCTGCGATTACAGGAACTGCTGCTATATGCGAGGCAACAACCGGTGTTGCATTCTCCGTAACCAATACAGCAGGTAATACTTTTGCATGGGCCGTACCAGCTGGCGCTACGATCGCCAGTGGTCAGGGTACAAATTCCATTACAGTGGATTTTGCCGCCGGCGCCTCTTCCGGAAATATTTCGGTTACGCAGACTACAACAGCTACTACCTGTGCCGATTTAACTCCAAGCACTTTTGCGGTAACCGTGAATCCAAGGCCTTCTACTCCGGCTGTGACGGGTACCGCCACGGTCTGCGAAGGAACCAACGGAGTAAGCTATTCCGTCACCAATACAGCAGGGGCTACTTATGCATGGGCTGTTCCTTCCGGCGCAAGCATCGCGAGCGGTCAGGGTACCAATTCCATTACGGTGAATTTTGCCCTCGGAGCCACTTCAGGAAATATCACGGTCGCTCAAACAACGACTGCGACTACCTGCGCGGATCTGACACCTAGCATCTTTGCCTTTACCATTCAGACAAAACCAACTACCTCGGCGGCAGGTTCAGACCAATCGGTTTGTTCTGCTTCCACGAATCTTGCTGCCAATGTACCATCATCAGGAGTTGGCGCATGGACTGTCATCAGCGGTCCTGGTTCTGTCACAATATCTTCCAGCGCTACTTCAGCCGTTACCGGACTTACAACGGCAACGCCAACTACATTAAGGTGGACGATTAGCAATGCGCCTTGCGCTGCTTCTACGGATGATGTGATCATCACCCGTCAGGCATCGGCAATACCGACCATTGCGATTACATCGACCGCCACCAGCATTTGCACCGGCACGAATGTGGATTTCTCCATATCTTCTCAAACCAATCAGGGTGCTACTCCTTCTTATCAGTGGAAGCTGAACGGCAATCCGATCGGGGGAGCTACTAATACAACCTATTCATCAGCCGGACTGAACAATAACGATCAGATCACGCTGGTGCTGACTTCATCGCTGGCCTGTGCGAGCCCGACGACGGCCACTTCAACGGCAATAACTATGTCTGTCGCTCAGCCTCCAAGTACATCCGCCGCTGGTCCGGATCAGAGCCTTTGCGCTCAAAGTTCGGCAACGCTTGCTGCCACAACTCCAGCGACTGGAACAGGCGCCTGGTCGGTGATCAGCGGTACGGCTACAGTAACAACGCCTTCCAATGCAGGTTCTGCTGTAACGCTTACCGGAACAGGATCCTTCACGTTCAGATGGACCGTAAGCAGCGGGGCTTGTACTCCTAGCACGGACGATATAGTCATTAATAATGTATCAACGCCGACTGCTGCCTCAGCAGGCATTGATCAGGATTTATGTAATCAGAACAGTGCTTCCATCTCAGCCGGTGCTGTAAGTTCCGGAACAGGGGCATGGTCTATACTTTCAGGTACAGGGTCTGAAACATTGGGCAACAGCTCAAGCGCTTCCACGACGGTTAACAATCTTGGCTTTGGAACCATTACTTTACGATGGACGGTGAGCAATGCTCCGTGCGCGGCAAGTATAGATGATCTGGTTATTAAAAACTCCCAGACTCCTTCAAGTGCAGTGGCAGGTCCGGATCAGAGTCTATGTAATCAGACTACAGGCACTCTTGCCGCAACCGCTCCGGCAGTAGGAACAGGAGCATGGTCACTGATCGGCGGTACAGCAACCATTACGACAGCATCGAGTGCGACTTCCGGTTTAACAGCAATGGCTACAGGCACTATTACGTTGCGCTGGACCGTTTCAAACGGAGTTTGCGCCAGCACATCCGACGATGTGGTCATCAATAATTTCCAGAATCCGACGACTGCTTCAGCGGGCGGAGATCAGAGCTTGTGTACCAGCACCGCTACATTATCGGGAAATTCTCCTGCAGTGGGAACAGGAACATGGACCCTGGTTTCAGGAAGCGGAAACATTACAGTACCTTCTTTACCGAACTCAGGCTTAACGGCGCTGGGAATAGGCGCTAACACATTCCGCTGGACCATCACGAACGGAGCATGTTCTGCTTCTTCAGACGATGTGGTAATCACACAGCAATCTATCGCGGTGCCATCGGTAAGCATTACGGCCAATAACAATCCTGCTTGTGCAGGAACTACGATTGACTTCAGCATCAGCAACATTCAGAATGAGGGTACGCCAACTTATCAGTGGTTGTTGAATGGATCTCCTATTGCATCCGCCAATGCGAGCACTTATTCTTCATCTTCGTTGAACGATGGTGACTTGGTCGCTCTGGCAATCACTTCATCGCTAGCATGCGCGAGCCCGGCGGGCGATACATCATCTGCCATTGCGCTGAGCATCAAGCAGCAGCCGACTACCGCTTCTGCAGGAATTGATCAGACAGGATGTTCAACTTCCAATACGGCCACCTTGGCTGGAAATAGTGCGAATGTTGGTAGTGGTACCTGGTCTGTTGTTGGGGGAACTGCTACTATAACAAATCCTTCTTCTGCGACGTCGGGAGTAACCGGACTGGGCACAGGACCTAATACATTAAGGTGGACGATTACGAACAGTCCTTGTACTTCATCTTTCGACGATGTAATAATTACCATCAATCAGTTCACTGCATCAAATGCCGGCTCTGATATGACCACACCATGTACAGTTACAACGGCTACACTGAGTGGAAATGCTGCTGTATCCGGTTCGGGAACATGGGCTCTTGTATCAGGCTCGGGTACCCCTGTAAATCCGGCTTCTGCTTCTACGGTGGTCAATGGCCTCGGATTCGGAGTGAACAAATTCAGCTACATTATCAATACTCCGGGATGTACTCCTTCTACCGATTCGGTGCTGGTAACGGTGTTTGATAATCCTACTACGTCTCTGGCCGGTGCAGATCAATCAGCGTGCAACTTCTCAGTTCCTGTATTCATAACCGGTAACACACCTTCGGTGGGTAGCGGATTATGGTCTTCTCTGGGAAGTGCAAGCCTTTCATCGCCTTCAAGCAATAATACCCAGGTAAACTCTTTAGGTTCGGGTTCCAATTTATTTGTCTGGACGATCAGCAATGGAAACTGTCCCGCTTCGAAAGACACAGTAGCGGTGATTCAAACGGCCCCTGTCGTAAATGCAGGAGGTAGTATAGGATTGTGCATAGGCACAGCTATGACGCTTCAGACCGATACGGTAACCGGTGCATCGGGTCCGTTTATCTATACATGGTCGCAGGTTCCAGGAACAGCTGCTAATAACTATATGAGTCCGATGAACGCTAAGCATCCGGATCTTATAATCCCGGCAAATGCACCGGCCGGTTCTGTCAGGTATGCGCTGCAAGTACAAGCCGGAGGCTGTACAGCAAACGATACGCTGGATCTGAGTATCAATGCCCTGCCGGTAATTTCCTTCGCTGCTTCAGATACGCTGGTTTGCAGCGGTACTGAAGTGACCCTGAGCGGAAATATAGTAAGCGGTACGCCGAACTACAGTTACTACTGGCTGCAGACCCAGAATAGCGGCGCAGGTCCTGCCAGCGATACGCTGGGTTCCAATAAGAATGTGAACAGCACTTCCGCACAATTTGCCAGTGCTGCTCCTGAAGGAATGGATTATTACCACCTGACCGTGAAAGACGCGAACGGCTGTCTTGCTTATTCCGATACCGTAAAGGTGAGAGCTTTCGGCAGACAGAATCTGATCGTGCCCAACCTGATGACACCAAATGGAGATGCCAAGAACGACTGTCTGATCATCAAAGACATCAACCAGATTGACATTCTGCCGGGATCATCTATGGAGGTATACAACAGATGGGGCGAGTCAGTGCACAAGGCTCAGAACTATTCAAACAACCACCCATGGTGCGGAAGCACATTGAATGATGGTATGTATTACTACCATATCAAGACCGGTTGCGCGAAGGAAGAGATCAAGGGCTGGATCCAGATCATCAGCAACGAAGCAAAACAATAATAAAGGTTAATTAACAGGTGATTTTAACTGCCCTGATACTTAGTGTCAGGGCAGTTTTTGTTTTGTTACCTTGAGCGTAGTCCAAAGTTTATGCTGTCATGCTGAGCGGCGAGTCGAAGTATTGTCTGATAAAGGGAATGGTTTCTTAAACATTCAATTCTTCGGCTATGCTCAGGATGACAAAAGCAGGTCAGGTCATTGCACAAAAAAAGACCTTCAGTTTTCTGAAGGTCTTTTTTTATTTGTTTATTCTGATCAAAAGTACTCTTTCATTTTTTCGAAGAAGCCCTTATCGTGCTTACCAGGGTTCGGTTTGAAATTTTCGGACTCTCTCAGTTTTTCCAGGATTTCTTTTTCTTCTCTGTTCAGCTGCTGGGGTGTCCAGACGTTGACATAGATAAGCTGATCACCTTTATTGTATCCGTTAATATCCTTGATACCTTTTCCTTTCAGTCTCAGCACTTTTCCACTTTGTGTTCCTGGCTCTACTTTGATCTTCACTTTTCCATCGATGGTAGGCACTTCAAGAGTAGTACCGATCACAGCGTCGATGAAGCTGACATGCAGGTCGTAAATAATATTGTTGCCATCCCTCTTCAGCAATTCGTCCTCGGTTTCTTCGATCAGGATCAGCAGATCGCCGGCAACGCCTCCGCGCTGAGGCACATTTCCTTTTCCGCTCATCGATAACTGCATTCCTTCCGCGACTCCTGCAGGTACTTTAATAGAAATTACTTCTTCCTTCTGTAATCTTCCTTCACCCTGGCATGTATCGCATTTATGCGTCACCATGGTTCCTTCACCCTGGCAATGCGGACAAGTAGAGGCTGATACCATCTGGCCAAGCATGGTGTTTACTACTTTACGGATCTGTCCGGTTCCCTGACAGTAGGTACAGGTTTTCAGTGAAGATCCGTTCTTGGATCCATTGCCGCGGCAATCGTCGCAGGCTACGTATCTTTTTACTTTTATTTTTTTATCAGAACCGTTGGCAATTTCTTCCAGCGTGAGCTTCAGCTTGATCCTTAAATTAGAGCCTTGGCGAACTCCTCTTCCTCTGCCTCCTCCTCCGCCAAAGAAACTGTCGAAAGGACTGCCTCCTCCACCGAATATATCTCCGAACTGGGAGAAGATATCGTCCATGTTCATATGGCCGCTGCCTCCGTAACCTCCTCCATTCACGCCCTGATGGCCATACTGGTCGTAACGCTGACGTTTGTCAGCATTGCTCAGCACTTCATAGGCTTCTGCAGCTTCCTTAAACTTATCTTCAGCAGTAGGGTCGTTTGGATTTTTATCAGGGTGATACTTGATGGCTATTTTACGGTAAGCCTTCTTGATCTCTTCCTGTGTGGAAGCCTTGGTAACTCCCAGGATTTCGTAATAGTCTCTCTTTGATGACATGGTTATGAACCGATTACAACCTTCGCATGCCTGATCACCTTATCGTTCAGGTAATAGCCTTTTTCTAGCACATCGATGATCTTTCCTTTCAGATCTTCAGATGGCGCCGGGGATTGGGTGATGGCTTCATGAAGGTCACTGTTAAATTCCTTACCCAGGGCATCCATTGGTTTTAGTCCTTTGGATTCAAGGGTTCTGTATAACTTATTATAGATAAGATTAATTCCTTCCCTGGCTGGATCATTCTCCGCGGAATTTGAAAATGCTTTCTGCGCTCTTTCAAAATCATCTACGACTGAGAGCAAGGAAACAATTACATCTTCATTCGCAGCCTTGATCATATCGATCTTTTCCTTGGATGTTCTCCTGCGGAAATTTTCAAATTCGGAATAGAGCCTGATGTATTTGTCTTTAAGCTCGCCCACCTCATTTTTCAGAATGTCGGCCTGATCGCTGTTCTGAGGCTGTTCTTTCTCAAAAATTTCGTTTTCTGCCGTTTTCTGTTCGGTCTGGCCTTCTTCAGGGTCTTTTTCCGTCTTTTTTTCTTTGTTATCCTCCTGAACCATTACATTATTGTTTTTATATGCTTTTTGCAATTAATCTGCCAAAATCACGATTCTGACATATTGGCATTGGTTCTAATCAATTCCATCAAAAGGTTTTTCATTCAGCGCCTTCCAGATCATATCTTTCAGGGGATCAAGCCCTTTTTTAGTATGTGAGGAAATGAAAACCGATTCGACTTTCTTCGGTAATTCCTTTTTCAGGGCTTTTTCGAGCTCATCATCCAGAAAATCGGCCTTTGAAATAGCTAACAACCTTTTCTTATCCAATAGTTCGGGATTGTACTTTTTCAGCTCATTCACCAGGATTTCATATTCCTCTTTTATATCTTTTGAATCGGCGGGAATCATGAAGAGTAAAATGGAATTTCTTTCAATATGTTTAAGAAAGCGTATACCCAATCCTTTTCCTTCTGCCGCACCTTCGATAATCCCGGGAATATCGGCCATGACAAAGGATTTATAATCACGGTATGCCACAACGCCCAGGTTAGGAGTAAGGGTCGTAAAAGGATAATCGGCAATTTCGGGTTTGGCGGCTGAAAGCTTGGAAAGCAGGGTCGATTTTCCCGCATTGGGAAAGCCGACCAGACCTACATCGGCCAGGATCTTCAGTTCCAGAACCACCCATTTTTCAACGGCAGGCTCTCCCGGCTGTGCATAGCGCGGCGTCTGGTTCGTGGAAGTTTTATAATGATCGTTTCCCAGTCCGCCTCTGCCGCCCGGTATCAGAATTTCTTCCTGACCCTCCTGGGTGATCTCCAGCATTTTTTCGCCGGTTTCAAAATCTTTAGCCACGGTTCCGATAGGGACATCCAGATAAATATTTTCTCCGTCGGCTCCGGTCATATTGCTTTCGCCTCCGGCCTTTCCGGGTTCGGCGAATACGTGCTTACGGTATTTAAGGTGGAGCAAGGTCCACAGTTGTGTATTTCCACGAAGGATGATATGTCCGCCATGACCCCCATCTCCGCCATCGGGCCCGCCTTTCGCTGCATGTTTTGATCTTATGAAATGGACAGCACCAGGCCCGCCTGCGCCTGAGCGGCAGCAGATCTTTACATAATCAATGAAATTCGAAGAAGCCACGTCTTAATGTTAAATGTTAAGTTTTAAATTTTAAATGAATGATAAATACTAGCTTTTACATTTAGCATTTAAAATTCAACATTTAAAATTATTTTATCTTGTCAATTACTTTGCAGATATCAGCAAACACCTGTTCGATAGAATTCATTCCATCCACTTCGTGGTATCTGGCTCTCTTGGCATAGAAGTCGGCTACGGGCGCTGTCTCGTCCTGATAAACCGCGATTCTGTTACTGATCACTTTAGGATCTTTGTCGTCGGCGCGATTGGAAGTTTGTCCTCTCAGCACAGCTCTTTTGGTAAGCTCTTCCACATCTACTTTTAATCCGATTGTTCCGTTGATGGTCATGCCGATACCATGGCAGATATGGTCCAGGCTTCCTGCCTGAGGAACTGTACGGGGAAATCCGTCAAAAATAAAACCGTTGGAAGCTTTGTTGGCCTCCAGTTTATTTTTGATCATGCCGACTACGATCTCATCCGGGACAAGATTTCCGGCCTCGATCAGCATTTTTGCGTTTTTGCCCAGCTCAGTGCCGGTAGCCATTTCGGCACGGAGGATGTCTCCGGTGGAGAGGTGAATTAAATTGTATTTTTCAATCAGTTTCTGACTTTGCGTTCCTTTTCCCGCATAAGGCGGTCCGAATAGTACGATGTTAAGCATAAGTTTTTTATGGTTAAGGGATCAAAAGTACGAAAATCAGCGGTATAAACAGGTAAATTATTAATTAGATAATGAGTTAATTAGGCAATTGGATGATTAAAAATTCGTATTTTTTGGCTGTAGGCTCCTGTTTTCCATCGTCTCTTCAGGTTCCCGCCATTGCCGGAGCTTTCTCCGGCAATCAGTAGACTCAAATTATTAAACAATGAAATATGACATTCAATGGCTTCTTGGAAAAAAGGAGAAAGGGGAAAATCCGAAATTCCTCTTTTTCTGGGGGCATCAGCCTGCTAAGAACGGACAGCTGAGCGCCACCTGTTTCAGTCAGTGGTGGATCTCACCTTTCGAGCATGAAGGCATCAATTACAATACGGCCGAGCACTGGATGATGGCGGAGAAGGCAAGGCTATTCGGCGACCAGGAAATTCTGGATAAAATAGTAAAGGCGGAATCTGCGCCCGAGGCCAAGAAGCTGGGACGCATGATCCGGGATTTTAAGGAAGACAAATGGCTGGAAAAGAGATATGGAATTGTACTTCAAGGCAGTCTGCATAAATTCGGACAACATCAGAACCTGAAAGAATACCTGCTGAATACCTCCGACCGGATCATTGTGGAGGCAAGTCCCGTTGATAGGATCTGGGGTATTGGACTAACTGCAGACAGTGCGAAAGCATCAGACCCTGCTCAATGGAATGGCCTCAATCTTTTAGGCTTCGCCCTGATGGAAGTCAGGGATATTTTGAGAAATAAGAATTAGATTATTATAGCATGGAAGGAATCACCTTTATTGAAAATTTTCTGGAAGACGGAGAAAAGCTCTTTGACTATCTGAGAGACTATGTCGCCTGGGACGAAAGAATGGCTGCGAGGAAAACGGCCAGCTTCGGTGCGGCTTATAATTATTCGCAGATGAGCTACCCATTTCAGGAAATGCCTGCCGAACTTCTGGGCCTTTGTGAAAAGATCAGGGCAACGCTTGGCTTCGAACCCAACAACTGCCTGATCAATTATTACCTGGATGGGAAATCCAAGATGGGATTTCATTCCGATCAGACAGATATTCTGGAAGAAGGTACAGGCATTGCAATCGTATCTCTTGGAGAAACAAGAACGCTTCGGTTTAAAAACAGTCAAAACCAGGAAGTGACCGTTGATTACAAACTACCTTCGGGATCTTTGATTTATATGAGTCAGGAATTACAAAGCCTATGGCAGCATGCCATACCCAAATCGGATACAGAGAACGGAAGAATGAGTTTAACATTGAGAAAAATAAAATAATCCTGTGCATAGAATATTTTTTATCCTGTTGATCCTTACAGTCTGCATCCATTGGCATGGCCATGCTCAGAAGGATACAACGGTCTATTACCCCGAAGTCGCCTCGGTCGAGTGGAAGGAACGCGGATTGACCCTGGGCGCAAATTATTCCAGGTATTTTTTCGGAGAAATCGGGCATTATCGAAGTTATGTCTGGGAGGCTGGAGGTTTTCCAACACTTTCCACCCTCATGAGCTATGGAAGCGAAGTCGCCTACCTCGATAAGCTTGTGGCAGGGCCGAAAATACAGGCCCGGATGCACGCTTATATTTTTAACGGAAGCATCAGTTCCATTTTATATACTGATTTTAAAAATGGCTATTGCGTAAAGCTCAGGCCGGAATTGGGTATTGGATTATGGAATTTCGATCTTAACTACGGGTATAATTTCGGAATTGTCAAAAATGAATTTGACCAGGTCAACAGACACATTATCACATTCCGGTATTATCTGAGACTGAAACGGAAATTTTTAAACGAGCTGGATAGGGACGGAAACAGTATCCGGAGAAAGAATTAAAGATCATAGAATGGAAAAACTAAAGGTTCTTATTCTCGAAAGCTTCCTCATGAAGGGAAGAGGTATATTGGCCGAAATGCAGCATTCGGAAAATGGCCTGAAGCAAGGTACTGTTCTGCGTTCGGCTCAGACCGGATTATCCTGGGAAGTAAAAGCAAGAGTCCTTATGGATCATGTCCTGAATATTCAAAAGATATTTGAGAATGAAAGCACCAGTATGATGTTTCTGAAATTTGCTTCCCAGGAAAAACGTGACGAATCCATTAGAAAGCTGCAGGAAAAAGAAGCTTCCGGCATTTTTCAATACTATCTTATGCCCCTTAATCACAAACAGAGGCCAGGTAAAGAAGAATTGACGATTCAAATGATTCCACAATAATTCCGAACGTAATCCTCCGAAGGCGTGGAATTTATAAGTATATTGATTTCAATTCTAAACTTTTTCATCTCTTTTTGCTAACCCAAAACATACATCTATGAATGCATCTTTGGTAAAACTCTTAAAATCCAATCAGTGGATAGAAGAATCTGCACAACCTTTTCCTGAAAAAGCCGGCAAAGGTGCTGATGTTTATTTCTCTTACAAAAACAAAAAAGAAAATACATTAACCTTTTCCTTTTTTTCAAAAGACAAGAACATTCGTTTCAGAGTCTATGATCAGGCAAGCAAGGAAGTTTCCTGGCTTGAGATTGGAATGGACGAGAATGCCGAAAAAGTAATTGCGGCTATCGTGGAGAAACAGGATGAAATTACCCAGCCTGATACGTTCATGTTTTATTTTAGCATTTCAAGTCTGGGAGAAGTGGCTATTCTGGCCTGGGAACAGTATGAAGATAATTACAGGTAATTTTAAAGTTGTCATCCGATGACTGAAGCAATCGCTCCAATAAATCAAATGCGAATTTGAGTCATCGGATGACTGAGCTAATAAAATCTGAGCACAGAGCACACAGCACTATAATTTCTCCATCAGATAGCCATACAAATCCACCATACTTTTAATATCCTCCTTATGCACTTTTTCATTCGGAGTATGTACATTTTCTTCGGCGGCTCCGATAAAGCACCAGTCGAAAGGGTAGGGGCTGTTTTGTAGTTCCCGGCCATCGCTGCCCCCGGCACCTTCCACTTCGAGCTGAAAAGGAATTCCGGATTCTTTGGCGAGCTGCACGATTTTATTCAAAAAGCTTTTTCTCGGTATGCTGCGGTCACGCAGGGATATGGCGGCGCCGTTCCCATGGGTGACACCTTCTGTGATCCAGGTAATGTCTGAAACCAGAGCCTGTTTTACCTGATATTTTTCATAAATATATTTTGCCAGATAAGGAACGGACCCGCCACCGTGCTCTTCCCAGCAGGAAAAAACGATGAGACCATTCTGCAGGGTCTCCGCCACTTTCAGGGCAGACCAGACACCAAGGCGGTTGTCCAGGTAACACGATTGAACGAATTCCTCGTCTTCCCGAAAATTTTGCATGTAAACAAGTTCTGTACCCCTTTCAATTTCACGGTGGAACAGACATTTCAGATTACGCTCCTCTTCGTCCACTTCGAGAATGGCGTGAATATCTCCCTGAGAATCTCTTCCTACAAGATCATAGCCGTTTTCCGAATGTGGTCCGCCAATGGGTACAAGCCTGTTGTCGTAACGCACGGTATAGCCAATGGAATCGATGTGGGCAAAAATAGCTGTACGGGGCTTTCCAAAAGCCAGGATCAGGCAATCCTGGAAATCTTCTCCATAGATCAGTTCGGGCCGCACTTTCCAGGAACCTGAATTTTTAGTGACATAATCGATCAGAAATTCCTTCATGGGCCCTTCATTACCCGAAGGAGCGTGGATACCGCAAAGTTTTTTGAGCAGCTGCATAGTTTAATTTTTTGATCCCTGGAGTCAAATATCGAAAAAGAATTTGCAATTTACCTACAGGGCTGAAATAACGCGTTTGAACTCAAAAGGATTCAATACTGTTCAACAAAAAATCCCTGACAGCGTTATTCACGTACATATCATTTAGTTAAATTTGCTATTGATGGTTAAAGCTATTCTCGTTTCCGTTCTGTTGGTTTCTACCAATCTTTTCGCACAGACCGATAGCCTGCCTTACATGCTGCTGATGGATGAAAAGATCCAGATCGAGGCCACCGATGCGGTGAACGACATGTATAATTTCAAATTTGACAAAGCGGAAAGACAGTTTCAGATCTACAAACTGAAATACCCCGATCATCCACTTCCTTATTTTCTGATGGGTCTCAGTACCTGGTGGAGGATGATGCCCAACCTGGAACATGAACTCGACGATACCAAGCACGACGACATATTCCTGGCCTATATGGACACCGCCATTACCTGTGCAGAGAAAATGTACAAGGCCAATGAAAAAAATGTCGAAGCGGTTTTTTTTCTGGCGGGAGCTTATGGCTTTAAAGCCAGGCTTTTTGGGGAACGCAGCAATTATACCCGGGGGACCTTCGCTGCGAAGAACGCGCTCAAATACCTGCGACTTATGAAAGACAATGAGCTGAGCCCTGAATTTCTTTTCGGAGAAGGACTATACAATTACTACGCTCCCTGGGTGAAGGAGAACTATCCACTGCTCAGGCCTATTATTATTTTATTTCCCAATGGTGACAAAGAGCTGGGAATTAAACAGCTCAAGCAGGTATCGTACAACGCTTTTTACACCCGTACGGAGGCACAATTCTGGCTGGTGAGAATCTATACAGTGGAGGAAGAAAATAAAGAGGCGCTGGCCATGCCATTCGCCCGCTATCTGGGCACCACCTTTCCCGACAATCCGATTTTTCAGCGCAACTACGCGCGTACGGCATATATTACGCACCAGATGGGAGAGGCGTCTGTGACTGCGGCGCAGATCCTGAAAAAGATTGAAGAAGGAATGCCGGGATATGAAGAGAATGCCGGAAGAATTGCGTCTTTTATTATGGGAGAATATTATTATACGCTGGGAGATATTCCGAAGGCCAAAGAATATTATAACAAGGCGATTGAATTTGCTAAAAAGATCGATGAGATCCATACAGGCTACTATCTCTGGTCCATGGCAAGGTTGGCTACCATTGCCGAAAATGAAAATCAGAAGAAAGAAGCCAAGGTCTATTGGAAGCAGGTGAAGAAAGACGCCGACAAAGACAACAAGAAGGTGAAGGAGG
>JBJMLY010000466.1:0-4697 GCA_045805025.1 Cytophagaceae bacterium
TCCATTACGCAGAGATTTCAGATCTGTGGCAAGCTGGTCGGCATCGATAGAAAAAGGTGTGTCAAAGTTGCTGACGCCTAGCCCGTCTTTGGGCTGGTCTTCCTTCTTTTTATAATATTCATCCTGGGAGATAATGCACAGGTCCTCTTTCCTGAAGGAGGCGACAAGATTTTTCAGGAAAAGTGTTTTTCCCGAAGCGCTGCCCCCCGTTATCCCGACGATGAAAGGTTTGTTCATTGGATAAAAATAGGAATTTTAGTCCATAGTCTTTAGTCGACAGTCAAATAGTCTGACTTTGCAGCCCGGAGAATATTTTTTGCTGCGGACTGTCAACTATGGACTATTAATTTCTCTTCAAAAATTCGATTAAAGCCTTCGTTGCCCTGGCCCGGTGGCTGATTAAATTTTTTTCTTCCAGGGAGAGTTCGGCAAAGCTTTGTTGATAGCCCTCCGGTTTGAACAGGGGATCATAGCCGAATCCTTTTTCGCCTTTTTTCTCTTTGAGAATTTCTCCACGCACCACTCCTTCAAACTGGTGCACCGCCCCGTTCAGGATCAGCGTAATGCAGGTTCTGAACAAAGCCCGGCGGTCTTTGAGTCCATTCATTTCCCTGAGCAGCTTTACCATATTGTCTTCGGGCGTGCAGTTTTCGCCTGCGTAGCGGGCGGAGATGACGCCGGGAGCTCCGTCCAGGGCTAGCACTTCCAGTCCCGTATCGTCGGCAAAGCAATTGACCTTATACTTATTCCAGACATACTCGGCTTTTTGCTTTGAGTTGCCTTCGATGGTGTTTTGCGTTTCAGGAAGTTCTTCCTGGCATCCTATGTCAGACAAGCTAAGAATGGTGTATTGGTCTCCGGCCAAAGCTTTGATCTCTTTAAGTTTTCCGGCGTTGTTGGTGGCGAAGCAGAGGTTCATATTTAATTGATTGTTGACAGTTGGCAATTAACAATTAAGAGCAATAATTAGCAACGGCTAAAAATTGATAGATTTCAGAGAATCATTAACTTTAAAGTCCACTTCCATTACTATATGTCTGACTATTACTCCATACTAGGTATACCGAAGGGCTCGAAGATCGAGGACATTAAAAAAGCCTACAGGAGGAAAGCCAAAGAATTTCATCCGGATAAAAATAAATCTGCCGGCGCCCAGGAAAAGTTTATTGAAATTACGGAAGCCTATGAGGTGCTGGTCAATGGAAAGCCTTCCAAAAAGGGAGCTGTTCCTTACCGTTCGGCCTATGACAAATATAAAAATGTTTATTCAGCTCCTTCCGATCCACACGAATATCATGAATGGATCAAAGCGGTAAGGGAAAGAGCATGGCGTGAATCGGGAATGAGCTATGAGGAATATCAGAAAGAAAGCAAAGCCCGATTTGAAAAGCAGAAGCGGGCTAATATTTACGCGAGTCTGATCGTATTAGGACTATTTGCAGCGCTCGCTCTTCTGGCCCTGACGGCTCAGTGGATGGTACTGCTCGGTTTAATTGGCGTTGCCTTTGTTCTGGGCATTATTGTAAGGATTTTCCAGGTTTTCAGAGAAATTTTCAACTTTTCAAAACGAAAACATAGGTGAATCCTTGTGAAAGAAATCCATCCTAATTAATTAGACAATTAGACAATTAGACAATTAGACAATTAGACAATTAATTTCTTTTTAATGGGTTTATAGTCAAATTATTCTACTTTTTATCAATCGGCAAATTACCTCATTATTTCATTGTCTTATTAGCTAATTATTTCGATTAGCGTTTTTCCGATAAATTCCCTAAGTTTGTAGCCCCTTAAGGGAAAAGATGGACGTGTTCCATCGCGCTAAAACAAACAAATAATGTCAGTTAAAATCAGATTAACGCGTCGTGGACGCAAAAAATTAGCACTGTACGATATCATCGTAGCAGATTCAAGATCACCACGTGATGGTAAATTCATTGAAAAATTGGGAACCTACAATCCAGGTACACATCCCGTAACTGTTAAGCTTAACGAAGACAAAGCTTTCGGATGGCTGATGAACGGTGCTTTGCCGACAGACACCGTGAGAGAGCTTCTTTCCGAAAAAGGGGTTATGTACAGAAAACACCTTCAGATCGGCGTGAACAAAGGCGCGATCAAGCAGGAAGATGCGGATAAAAAGCTGGCTGACTGGAAGTCAAGCAAGGAAGCTGCTGTTATCAAGAAGCAGGAAGACCTGAAAGGCAAGAAAGATTCTGCCAAGAAAGATAAGCTTGCTGCTGAGGCTAAGGCCAATGAGAAGAGAAAAGAAGCGATTGCCAGCAAGAAAAGCGCTGCTGCAGCTTTAGTGGAAGCAGAAGCTAACAAGACACCGGAAGCTTCAGCTGAGCCTGCACAGGAGACCGCTGAAACACCAAAAGAAGAATAGAGAAGAGCTTGAATGAGTCTCTTTTGATTCGCATTCAAAATTCAAAATTCAAAACTCAAAATTCAATTCCATGACCATTGATTCCTGTTTTAAACTGGGACAAATACAAAAGGCTCATGGATTCAAAGGCGAGGTAATGGCACAACTTCAGGTGAAACATCCTGAAGATTATAAAAATCTGGAATCAGTTTTTGTGGAGATAAACCAAAAACTGGTTCCTTTTTTTATTGACAGCCTTAAACTCACCACAGGAGACAAAGCCATTATTAAATTTGAAGACCTCAACAACGAAGCCGCTGTCAAAAGCCTGATCGGCCATGCGATCTACCTGCCCCTGGAAGAAATGACCGAGGAAGAGGAATCAAACCTCAGTATATTAATCGGCTATCAGGTTGACGATAAAAATCTGGGCAGACTGGGTAAGATCAGTGAAGTATATACCATGCCCGGACAGGAAGTGCTTGGTATGGACTGGAAAGAAAAGGAAGTGCTGATCCCCGCGGGCGAAACGATCCTGCTCAAGGCAGATCACAAGAAAAAAATCCTTCATGTGGATCTTCCCGAAGGCCTGCTTGACTTATACCTGGACAATCAAGGAGAGGAGGAATAATGAGAATCGATATCATTACATGCCTTCCGAAACTGCTCGATAGCTATTTTGCCCAATCAATTCTGAAAAGAGCCCAGGAGAAAAACCTGGCGGAAGTCTGTGTGCACGACCTCAGAGATTATACGACGTATAACCATCGCCAGGTCGACGACTATGCCTATGGCGGAGGAGCCGGTATGGTCCTGATGATCGAACCGATCGATAATTGCCTTAAGGCGCTGAAAAAAGAACGTGCGTACGATGCGGTTATTTATATGTCGCCCGACGGCGAGCTTTTTAACCAGAAAGCAGCCAATAAATTATCCCTTCTTAAAAACATCATCATTCTTTGCGGTCATTATAAAGGAGTGGATGAACGGGTGCGCGAGCATTTCATTACCCACGAGATCAGCATTGGGGATTATGTTTTATCGGGAGGAGAATTACCGGCCGCCGTGGTAAGCGATGCGCTGATCAGACTTATACCTGGAGTGCTTTCGGATGAAACCTCGGCCCTGACCGATTCCTTTCAGGATGATCTGCTGGCCCCCCCGGTTTATACCAGACCTGCCGACTATCAGGGGATGAAAGTACCCGATGTACTGCTTTCGGGCCATGAGGGGCTGATTGAAAAATGGAGGCATGAACAGGCCGTTGAAAGGACAGGCAAAAGAAGACCAGGCCTTATAAAGGACGAAAATTCCTGATCAGACTCAGAAAAAACATAATAATCTGTACCAAAACTGTGTTAAAAAGAAAAAATCATTATATTTGCAGTCCGTTTTTGCAAAAGAAAATTTAATTATATGAACGAGTTGTTAAAATTACTGGCAGACGAATATAAAGGCAAAAGAGCCTCCATACCTGCATTCAAAGCTGGCGATACGATTAATGTCCACGTCAGAATCATCGAAGGAACCAAAGAAAGAATCCAGCAATATCAGGGTGTTGTCATTCAGAGAAAGAATGTAAACACAAATGGCGAGACTTTCACCGTAAGAAAAGTGTCAAACGGCGTAGGCGTAGAGAGAATTTTCCCTCTTATTTCTCCAAGCATTGACAAAATCGAACTGGTAAGAAAAGGTTCTGTAAGAAGAGCTAAATTGTTCTACCTCAGAGATAAAGCTGGTAAAGGCGCTAAGATCAAGGAAGACAAGAAATTCCTGGATAAGGTCGCTGAAGCAGACGCTCAATAATAAATCTTTACTATCTAATTCGAAAAGCCGGCCAAAAAGCCGGCTTTTTAGTTATAGTTCAGATTAATCAGGAGGAATTTACCGATTTTGCGGGTCCGGATCAGGACAAAATGGCTTGAATCATTAATTTGCATCATTTTGGATAACAGAAATCGCATGAAGCTGAATTTTTTTAAATATCAGGGTACCGGCAACGACTTTATCATGGTCGATAACCGCAAAGAGTCTTTCGATATCAAGAATAACGATCTGATCAGACAACTTTGCGACCGTCGTTTCGGCATAGGAGGGGATGGCTTTATTCTTCTCGAGGATCACCGCGATCCTGCTTATGATTTCCAGATGGTCTATTTCAACTCTGATGGCAACCCCAGTTCTATGTGCGGGAATGGCGGGCGATGCATTGTACAGTTTGCCCATGATATGGGGGTTATTAAAAAAGAAACTACGTTTATTGCCGTGGACGGAGAGCATGACGCCTTTATCAAGGACGGACTCGTGCATCTGAAGATGATCGACGTAA
>JBJMLY010000467.1:0-3913 GCA_045805025.1 Cytophagaceae bacterium
AGCGCCTCCTTCTCTTTCGATCGTAAACACGGATTCGCTGGGGGAGACCATACAAAGGACTTTTCCGAAAGTTAATGTAGTAAAGACGCTTAACACAATGAATTGCCTGCTGATGGTAAATCCATCATTGGTCCCGGGCGACCATTCGGTCTTCATGAGCGGAAACGACGAAGGGGCAAAAACTAAAACCAAAGACCTATTGATGTCATTCGGCTGGCCCGGCAAAAACATTATTGACCTTGGCGATATCACAACGGCCCGGGGTACCGAACAGCTGCTTCCGATCTGGATACGCCTATGGGGTAAACTGCAGAACCCTATGTTTAATTTTCACATCAACGTAGGTCCGGCGCCGAAAAAATAGGCGCTTACTTCACCTTATCTTTCAGGCCCGACAAACGGGCCATTTTTTTGTTATGACGAATGGTTTCCGCATCCGTCAGATTTTTTTCCTTTTCTATGTATTTTTTATGAAGGACATTCATCTTTTTGTCCAGCAGCTTAACAATGATCTTTTCCTCTTTATCCGTAAGTGTCACAACCTTCATCGCTATCAAATTTTAGTCTCTCTATACTAGTAATGATTTTTTTTTGTGCTTTGTTTAAAAGGGAATAGACGGAGGGAATGAGTATTTCTTCTGATAACAATTTGATTCAGCCCCTGGTTATATCAGGCTCCTTAGAGTGTCGATGAAAAGCTTATCGGATATCATATTGAAATTTTCTTAATTTTAATCCATGAAGATAATTGAAGTGACCGATCAGGCCTCCGCTAAGGAATTTTTACTTTTCCCGGTAAGCCTGTATAAAAACGATCCCAATTGGATACGTCCGCTTGATAAAGATATACAGGATGTGTTTGATCCTGCTGTCAATAAATATTTCCGTCACGGTTCCTGCATCCGCTGGATTCTGAAAGATGAGTCGGGAAAGACAATCGGTCGTGTCGCTGCCTTTGTCAATAATAAGACCGCTAAAAGTACTGACTACATTACAGGTGGAATGGGCTTTTTTGAGTGTATCGATAATAAGGAGGCGGCTTTTATGCTTTTTGATACCTGTAAAAAATGGCTGCAGGATAAAGGAATGGAAGCCATGGATGGCCCCATTAATTTCGGTGAAAGAGATAAATGGTGGGGCCTGCTCGTGGATGGATACATTGAACCTAATTATTGCACGCCCTATCAGTTTCCCTACTATAAAAGTCTGTTCGAGGCCTATGGTTTCAGGGTATATTTCGAGCAGTACACCTACCACCGCAAGGTGGACGCGCCTTTGCCCGATGTTTATCAGGAGAAGGCCGACCGCATAAAAAAGGATCCGAAGTATACCTTTGAAAGCATCCGTAAAAACAATCTGGAAAAATACGCAGAGGATTTCCGCTATATCTACAATAAAGCCTGGGTAAAGCATTCGGGAGTGAGGGAGATGGCTAAGGCACAGGCCATGACGATCATGAAGCAGATGAAGCCTGTGCTGGATGAAGACCTGGTGTGGTTTACTTATTACGACAAAGAACCGGTGGCATTCTTTATCATGATACCTGAATTCAACCAGATCGTGAAGCATCTGGACGGAAAGCTGAAGGGGAAATTCGATATCCTGGGCAAATTGAAATTCTTATACCATAGCTGGATGAAAACGTGTAAAAAGATGTTTGGAGTCGCATTCGGCGTAATACCTGAATTCCAGGGACGCGGACTGGAAGGAGCGATCGTGATGGCGGCTGCCTATAGGATACAGCCTGCCGCCCGGTACACCGATTTTGAAATGAACTGGATAGGAAGCTTCAATCCTAAAATGATGCGCATTTGCGAATCCGTAGGAAGTAAGGTTATTAAGACCCATTATACCTACCGATACCTCTTTGATCAGTCAAAAGAATTCCGCAAAGCCCCGGTGATTGAATAATTCCGAATTGTACTTCATTCAAATATTTATGTAACTTCGTTTTCTTTTAACTCAAAATTCAAAACTTAAAATTCAAAATTCATAAAGATGAGCTTAGTCGTTGTAGGTTCCGTTGCATTTGATGCCATTGAAACCCCTTTTGGTAAAACCGATAAAATTATTGGCGGTGCCGCCACCTATATTTCTCTTGCTTCTTCCTATTTTACAAAGAATGCCAAGCTGGTGGCTGTGGTGGGAGACGACTTTCCAAAAGAATCCATTAAAATGCTGCAGGATCACGGGGTAGACACCAAAGGTCTTCAGATCAAACAAAACGAAAAATCATTCTTCTGGTCGGGCCGCTACCACAACGATATGAACTCACGCGATACCCTGGTAACCGAGTTGAACGTGCTGGCCGATTTTGACCCGATCGTTCCCGATTCCTACCAGGACTGTGAATACCTGATGCTGGGCAATCTTTCTCCCAAGGTTCAGAGCACCACAATCAGCCGCCTTAAGAAACGTCCCAAGCTGATCGTTATGGATACGATGAATTTCTGGATGGACATAGCGCTGTCGGATCTGATGGAAACATTATCCATGGTGGATGTTCTTTCGATCAACGATGAGGAAGCAAGGCAGCTTTCCAAAGAATATTCCCTGGTAAAAGCGGCTAAAAAGATCATGGCCATGGGCCCTAAGTTTCTGATCATTAAAAAAGGCGAGCATGGCGCTCTTCTCTTTAATAAAAACCAGGTATTTTTTGCGCCCGCGCTTCCGTTGGAGGAAGTATTTGACCCAACTGGAGCCGGAGACACTTTTGCAGGAGGCTTTATCGGCTATCTGGCAAGCACAAACGATATATCTTTCGAAAATATGAAAAGGGCCATCATCTATGGTTCGGCCCTGGCTTCATTCTGTGTAGAAAAATTCGGTGTGGAAAGAATCGTGCAGCTCTCCAAAAAAGACCTGGAATCAAGAGTGCAGGATTTTGTAGATCTGGTCCAGTTTGAGATTCCCATGGAATAGTCCTTAGTCATTAGTCCTGAGAATAGATATGAAATATCCTCACTACTCAGTACTAATGACTCAATACTACATTAAAAACCAACCTTCAGCCATTTCTTAAAATTGTTCTTCTCGACTTCGGTCGCGTCTTTTCTTTTGGCTACGCGGTAGTGTTTGAAGAATGTCTTTTTCTCACCTTCCAGCACAGCGCTCATGAGTTTATTCTTTCTGAAAAAACTGAGAGTGGTCTTTTTTCTCCCGATCAGAAGTTCCTGGATGTTTCCATTGACTTTAGCGGTATCCACCGCGATTAACTCATCGTCTCTTGTAAGGAAGGCATCGGCGGGAGAGCCGGGCTCAATATTGTCAACCATGGTTTTTCCATCTTTCTGGCATGTGCTGAAACCGAAAATCCGTTCGGTGACCATGGGGGAGGGCAGCACTTCTATTTCACATCCGAAGGCATGCAGGGCCTGAGCGATTCTTTTTTCGATCAAGGCAGTCCCTTCGATACAGTCGTTAAAGTAATCTTTAAAAGAACTGTCGGCTACTTTTTCAACAATAGTCTGATAATCCTTTAATGTATAGCCCCTGTTTTTTTTGCCGAATTCATGGTACATGATTTTCATAACATCGTCCAGCGATTTTTTTTGCAAAGTAGCGATGCGTATCTCAAGATCCAGCAGTAAAGCTACCACGGCGCCTTTGCCGTAAATCGAGACCTTTCTGTTTGGAATCCCCTGCACATACCCATCGATCCACAGGTCGAACGATGATTCTGCCAGAGACAGATTAAAGCGTCCCCAGTTTTCAAAATGCTTTTTAAATAGCGTATTCAGTTCTGTAAAATATTGGGCAGTATCAATGGCTCCCGAACGTACCAGCATCAGATCTCCATAATAGGTAGTTACTCCCTCCGCTACGAAACCGGTCCGGAAATAATTTTCCTTCGTAAGATCATAAGGCATCATTTCGGCAGGCCGGATCTTGACAATATTCCAGGCATGAAAAA
>JBJMLY010000468.1:0-9527 GCA_045805025.1 Cytophagaceae bacterium
CGGGCAGATTGATATCGCTGACGTACGATTTTAACGTGACTTCGTGTAGAAGATCGAACTTGGGAATTTTAACTTTGGCGTCTTTGGGAGGTGTATACCTTCCTATGTAGGCAATGTACTTTGTTTTTTTCGCGCCGGATGAAAAAGGCTTTTTAAAGTAGAGCCAGAACGAAGCAGTCAATATGAGCAGGATGCTCAGGCCGCCTAAAAAATACTTTTTTCCTGATGTTGCCATGAAGCGTGAAGTGCTATAGAATAAAATATACAGGTTTTTTTATAATAATTAAATGAATTTCAACCATTTCATTTTACTTGTCTTCTGGAAACGCTCATACTTGAGGCAGATAAAATATAGAATGACCACTACCAGCATCCATACCAGGTAGACTCCTGTAAGGTGATAGCCATAGTTCTCTGCAAGCTTATTCCATTTACCCTGAAGTATATCGCCTATTTTATCGTAATGTGTAATCACCGCGAATGCAATAGCCAGAGCATGGATTAGAAAAAGGTGAACTATATAATAGAACAGGGGTACTCTGCCGATAATTCTCAAAGGATTCAGTACACGCCAGTCCTTGCCTTCAAGCCAGGAAAGCACGATCAAACCAGGCCCCGCCGTCATGAGAAGATACAGCAGAGACATAGGGTACTTGGTGCAATTCAGGAAGGAAAGAAACGTAAACATCCCATTTTTTTGTCCAGTCCATGGAGATGGATCCCCATAAAAATTACTGAATCGCAGAGCTATGAAAAGGACTATGAATGCAGATCCAGCCAGAAGCAGATTCTTTTTTCTTGCGGCAGGATTATAGTCTCTTTTGTACCAATAACCTATCGAGTATCCCAGCATCATAATTCCGATCATGGGAAGAACAGGATAGAGGATGTTAACGCCAAACTCATCGCCAAGTTTTACAAATCGGTTCTGGTGAAAAAAAGCAAGGATAAATTCCATGAATTTATTATCCGGTACGGCCAGAGAATCGAGCAGGTTATGGAAGAATATAATTATCAGGCTTAGTCCGAGGAAAAGATACCTGGGGAGGAACACCAGTCCCGACATAAACACCATCGACCAGCCTAAGGCCCATATCACCAGCCCGCTGACATTACTGTAATCGATGTAAAACCTCCAGGCAAATCGGATGACGGTAAGCTCCAGCAGGATCAGGATTAGTCCGCGGGAAAGCAGGAAAAATGCCAGATCTTTACGCGATTGGGATTTGGTCCCGAAAAGGAAAGCCGATATGCCGGCAAGAAGGGCAAACAGGGGTGCGCAGAAATGGGTGATCCAGCGGGTGAGGAAAAGAGGCGGAGTCGTTCTGCTTAAATCTTCCGCATTGTATATAAAGGCATCGGCATGAAAAAAATCACGTGTATGGTCAAGAGCCATCAGTAGCATAATGATGCCCCGTAAAATATCAATCGAGCTTACCCGGCTGTGCTGTTGTATCTCCAAGTTGTGCAGGTCCTGAAAATACCGGACTGGCTACAAATGTATAAGTTTATTGCTGATTGAGGAAATCGTTAAAAGAATGCTGCTTTTGGAGAAAAGCTCCAATGAAGATGAGCATGTCCGAATCCGGATTCTATTTTTTGGAAAAGGTGTTTTAAACCTTATATTGATCAGATCATTTTTCTGTTTTTTCTAATGAAGTATAGCCTTTCAAAGCGCACGCTGGTTTTAATTTTAATTTCCTTTATCGGATATCGTCTTGTTTATTTTGAAAACAATCCTAAAAATGGATACAATGCGACTTCCTGGGATGCTTTGGGCTATTATATGTATTTGCCTGGTCTCTTTATTTATCACGATGTCAAAGAATTAAAATGGATCGGGCGAATCGATTCCACGTATCATGTGACGGGTGGGACATTGTATCAGGTAACGAAGTTGAAAAGCGGAACTTATACCGGCAAATACCTGAGCGGCGTGGCCATTATCGAAAGTCCTTTCTTTTTTATAGGGCACTTCACGGCATACATGGTTCAGGAACCTCAGGACGGATTTTCCTGGCCTTATCAGTATGCCATTATGTTCGGCGCAATTTTCTGGAGCTGGATAGGGTTTGTTTTTTTGAGAAAAGTTTTATTGAAATACTTTGATGAAAAGGTGACTTCGTTAACCCTGATTTTAATTGTGCTTGCTTCCAATTTAATCCAATACGTTTCCATTGACGGAGCGATGAGCCATTCCTTTATTTTCACGCTGTATGCAATTTTAATCTGGCTGACCATAAGATGGCATGAGAAAGCGACAGTGGTCACAGCCTTAGGAATTGGGATTGTTTGCGGGATGGCCGTTATCTGCCGGCCTACAGAATTAATTATGGTCTTTATTCCCTTATTATGGAATACACATAGCAAAGAAGCAAAAAGCGTTAAGTGGAAGATGGTGCAGGAAAATATTCCCCATGTATTGATTTGTATTCTGGGAGGTATCATCGCTGTGATGCCTCAGCTTTTATATTGGAAATACACTACTGGAAGTTTTGTTTATGATACAGGCAGTAAGTGGTTTTTCTTAAATCCCTGGTTCAGGGTTTTAGTAGGCCCTGAAAAAGGCTGGTTCCTGTATACACCTGTGGCCATTTTAATGGTGCTTGGTTTTTTCTTTATGCGGAATCAGCCCTTCAGAAAGGCGGTGCTGGTGTTTTGTTTGTTAAACATCTGGATTATTATCTCCTGGTCTGAGTGGAAATATGGAGCCAGTTATTCAACACGAGCCTTAGTCCAGAGCTATCCTGTTTTTGCTCTTTCCCTGGCATGCACGGTTCAGTGGTTTTATTTGAAAAAAAGAGAAGTGATTTTCTATGTATTGAGTGTGCTATTGATCGCTCTGAATTTTTATCAGTTAACGATTTATAATTGGGGTATAATGGAGAGCTTCTCGCCTTTGATAAGCTGGGTTTAAGAAAGATTGTTGTTGAGCTTTCCTCTACAAGACATTACTGCTTGGCAGCCACAACCTTCTCCACTTTCACACCTACCGAAGAAATACCGGGAAGCTGACTTTGCCTCATATACTGGCGAAGCTTCATTTTGTAGGTGCCTTTGTATGGAAATTTAAAACCTTTCAGGTCCTGGTTAAGAAAAGTACCGTCAAATATATCGCCCAGGCCGGAACCCAGAGGTTTGCCTGTTTTGGAATCAAAAAGATCCATGTGCAGCTGGTGATCGCGCAGGGGTTTGCCTGCAGAATCGGTCAGGTAATAGTGAATATACAGATTGTAATAAGGGTAGGTATTGGCGTAGCGTATGTTATAGATCACATTATACGCCTGTGTATTATCCTCCACCTTGAAATCATAGCTCAGCTCCTTGTTTTCAGGCCAGAGGGCATTTTCAATATCCACGTGGGTGTCGTAGATGCGGTTATCGTCGCAGGCTGTAAAAGTCAGGACGATGAGTAAGCAGAAGATGAGCTGAATACCACGCATAGCTTATGATTGCTTGTCAGGCTCTGGTCCTGGCTTATTGTTAGGATTATTATTGTTCCTGTTCGGGTTGTTGTTTCTGTTGCGATTCCTGTCCCGGTTCTGGTTGTTGTTTCCCTGATTACGGTTCGGGTTCTGATTCCTGTTCGGATTAGGGCCTTTCTGCTGATTCGGATTTTGCTGATTTCCCTTATTTTGATTTGGGTTCTGCTGATTGTCCGGCTTAGGTCCCTGCTGCTGGTTTGTATTCTGACCGGCGTTTGGATTTCCGCTGCCTCTGTTGCCCGGTTTTTTCTTTTTCTTTTTCTTCTTGAATTTGTCATCAAACCTGGCAAGTTCGGTCTTTTCTCTCAGCGCTTTGGCATTTTCTTCTTTTAGCTCTATTTCGTTGCTGTCAAGCGTTGCAGGGTTTACACCTTTCTTATTCAGTGCCAGGATCTCGTTCACGCGATCAATGGCCAGAGGATGCCAGGATGTTTCTTCTTTATAACCGAACCACATGATCCTTCGGAAAATATCTGTTTTCTGCAGGAAGGCAGGGCCTTTCATCGTCACCAGGGGTTCTTCAACACTTGGGATCCCTTTCAGGGCATCCATGTAAGTGTCGAGCTCATAGTTCAGGCAGCATTTAAGTCTTCCGCATTGTCCTGAAAGCTTGGTAGGATTCAGGGAAAGATTCTGGTAGCGCGCGGCTGAAGTGGAAACGGATTTAAAGTCAGTAAGCCAGGTCGAGCAGCAAAGCTCTCTTCCGCAGGAGCCGATCCCGCCGAGCCTTCCGGCTTCTTGCCTTAAGCTTATCTGCCTCATTTCAACCCGAATCTTGAATTCGGTAGCAAGCAGTTTGATCAATTCTCTGAAATCTACCCTGTCCTCGGCAGAATAATAGAAAGTAGCTTTGGTATTGTCAGCCTGGTATTCCACGTCCGACAATTTCATTTGCAGCTTGAGGTTGTCGATTACCTGTCTGCCTCTGAAAATGGTCGGATTTTCTCTCTTTTTGGCTGTTTCAAATTTTTCAAGGTCTTTGGCCGAAGCGATGCGGTAAATTTCCTTGATGCTTTCGTCGTCGAGGGCTACATTCTTTTTCTTCATTTGCAGACGAACCAGCTCGCCCTGCATGGAAACAAATCCAATATGATGCCCGTTGGGCACATCGACCACCACAGGGTCTCCGGTATTCAGCTCCAGCCTGGCAGAATTCCTGAAAAACTCTTTTCTACCGCCTTTGAAGCGTATTTCAACGATATTAAAAGCGGGGACAACCGCTGTATCCATATTCGAGAGCCAGTCAAAAACGTTCAGCTTATTACAGCCTCCCGTTGAGCAACCGCCGGTCGAGCATCCTCCGCCTTTCTTATCTTTTCCGGTACCACATGAGCCACAGGCCATTTTATATCTTCAGTTAAGTGAATTAATGATAAACTTCAAGCATACGCTCAAAGCGTAAAGCTACATAAATTATATATACATAAGGACTGGTTTGAAAATCCGGCAGAGAACTTAAACTTTTTGCTTTAAATTTTCTGCCTTCAGTAAATCCAGTCCGATGTCTCTTCGGTAATATTTCTTTTCCCAGCTGATTGCTTCAGCTCCTTTATTTGATCCTGCCAGAGCCTCTTCAATGTTCTTTCCAAAAGAAGTCACGGCAATAACTCTTCCTCCGTTTGTCAGCACTCTTCCTTTTTCATCCGTTTTTGTGCCGGCATGAAAAACCAGCGCATTTCCGGTATTGCTCAATCCTCCTATCTCTTTGCCTTTTTCATACGCTTCGGGGTATCCTCCCGCTACCAGCATAATAGTGGTGGCCGTTCTCGAATCAAATTCTGTTTTTACGGAAGGAAGTTCACCTTTAGCAGCAGCCAGTAACAGATCCACGAGGTCATTTTTTATTCTTGGTATGATTACTTCAGTTTCCGGATCCCCGAGCCTGGCATTATATTCAATAACCCAGGGCTCTCCCTGGCAGTTCATCAATCCGAAGAAAATAAAGCCCAGATAATGAATGCCTTCTTTTTTCAATCCTTCCACCGTCGGTTTGATGATCTTTTCTTCGACCTTATTCATGAAAACCTTGTCGGCGAAAGGTACGGGAGATACGGCGCCCATGCCACCTGTATTCGGGCCTGTATCGCCTTCTCCTATTCTTTTATAATCCTTGGCTTCGGGCAGAAGAAGGTAATTCTTTCCATCGCAGAGGGCAAAAACAGAAACTTCTATTCCGTCCAGGTATTGCTCGATCACTACTTTGGAGCTGGCTTCACCGAACATGTTGTTTGCCAGCATTTCAGTCAGGGTCTTTTTGGCTTCTTCCCGATCCGATGTAATGATCACTCCCTTGCCGGCAGCAAGGCCGTCTGCTTTCAATACAATGGGAGTGGAGTGGCTTTCCAGGTACCTGAGGCCTTCGGCCAGGTCTTTTTTGGTAAAAGTTCTGGATGATGCCGTAGGAATTCCATGGCGCTGCATGAAATTTTTGGAAAAATCTTTGCTTCCTTCCAGCTGGGCTCCGGTTTTATCCGGGCCGATAATAGCCATGTGTTTAAGATCGGGTCTGGATTTGAAATAGTCAACGACGCCGTCAACCAGGGGGGCTTCCGGACCGACCAGGATCAACTCGATTTTATGGCTTATTGAAAATTCGGCAAGGCCGGGAAAGTCTGTCAGAGAAATGGAAACGTTTTCAGCGATTTGGCCTGTACCGGCGTTGCCCGGGACTACAAAAAGTTTATCGCATTTAGCACTTTGTCTGATCTTCCAGGTCAGGGTATGCTCTCTGCCTCCTGAACCGAGGATTAATATATTCATTCTTGGTTTTACGTTTTACGTTTAAGTTTTACGTAAGCTTTGTAAGCTAGACCTAAAACTTAAAACTGTTTACATATCCGGATTCAGATATGTTTATTTGTTTTTAATAAGTTTAGCAAGTTATACAACGTAAAACGTATTACGTATAACTTACAACTTAATTCGCTACTTCCGAGAGGAACTTAACCCTCATCAGACGCAGTTCTTCTTCGGTATAATCGGCACCTAATTCTTCCAGCGCTACCTTGATGCTGTCGTTATCCGCACTCATAAAATAATCATAGATCTCATCCTGCCTTTGCTGGTCAATAATCTGATCGATATAATAATCAAGATTCAATCTTGTTCCCGAATAGCATATATGTTCGATCTCCTGAATGACTTCAGACAGGCTGATGTTCTTTGTCTGCGCAACTTCTTCCAGCTCAACCTTACGGTCGATCTGCTGAATAATGAAGATTTTGATCTTTGATTTGTTGACCGATGATTTAACGATCACATCCGATGCGGTCACGATCTCATTCTCTTCCACATACTTGGTAATCAGGTCCAGGAATGGTTTGCCGAACTTGGCTACTTTCCCTGCTCCAACACCGTTGATATGGCTTAGTTCATCCTTATTGGTAGGATATACGGTTGCCATTTCTTCAAGGGAAGGATCCTGGAAGATTACATAGGGAGGAAGATTTTTTTCTTTGGCCAGCTTTTTACGCAACGCTTTCAGCTGATCGAAAAGCGCCGGATCGTATGCCTTGATAGCGACCACTTCTTTTTCCACTTCTACGGAATTAGCTTCTTCCGAAAAGTCATGGTCTTTTGAAAGGGTTATGGATTCAGGATTGACAATGAATTCCTGTCCTTTTCTGGTGATCTTCAGAACGCCGTAATTTTCAATATCTTTTTCGAGATACTCAGCCAGGAGGACCTGGCGGAATACTGAATTCCAGAATTCGGGCTTATGGTCTTTGCCTTTTCCATATACTTCCAGCTTATCGTGGTTGTAGCTTCTGGTATATTCGTTCTCGTTGCCGCTGATTACGCTGCTCAGGTGATTGATTCCAAACCGCTCTTCGGTTTGCACGACGGTCTTCAGGGCAAGCTGAACTTCCTTTTCGGCTTCGAAAGTTTCTTTCGGCTTGATGCAGTTGTCGCAAAAACCGCAGTCTTTTTCTACATGTTCTCCGAAATAATGCAGCAACTGCTTTCTTCTGCAAACGGATGACTCCGCATAGGCCGACATTTCCTGAAGCAGGTGTCTTGCGTTATCTCTTTCGGTGACCGATTTGTCTTTATTGAATTTCTCGAGCTTCAATATGTCATTGTAGCTGTAGAACATGAGGCAGTTTCCTTCCAGTCCGTCTCTTCCGCCGCGACCGGTTTCCTGGTAATATCCTTCCAGCGATTTCGGAATATCATGGTGAATCACAAAGCGAACATCGGGTTTGTCAATACCCATACCGAAAGCAATGGTGGCTACGATCACGTCAGCATCTTCATTCAGGAAAGCATCCTGATTGGCAATTCTGACATGCGGATCAAGGCCTGCATGATAAGGCAGGGCTTTAATATCATTCACTTTCAGGAGCTCGGCAATCTCTTCGACTTTTTTTCTGCTGAGGCAGTAGACGATCCCTGATTTTCCTTTATGGCTGTGAATGAATTTGATCAGCTGTTTTTTTGTATGGACTTTCGGTCTTACTTCGTAGTAAAGATTTTTTCTGTTGAAGGAAGACTTGAAAAGAGAAGCTTCTTCCATCTGAAGGTTCTTCTGTATATCGATCTGAACTTTCGGAGTAGCGGTAGCGGTAAGTGCAATTATCGGAAGGTTGTTTCCCAAAGCCTCAATAATGCTTCTGATCCTTCTGTATTCAGGACGGAAGTCGTGTCCCCATTCCGAGATGCAGTGAGCTTCATCAATGGCGATGAACGAGATCTTTGATTTCAGAAGGAAACTGATCGTGTCTTCTTTGGTCAGAGACTCGGGCGCTACATATAATAATTTTACTTCTCCGCTTAGCGTTTCTTTTTTTACTTTATTGATTTCTGCCTTGGTTAAGGTAGAGTTAAGGAATTGTGCATTAACGCCAAGGGCGTTGAGCTGATCTACCTGATTTTTCATCAGGGCGATCAGGGGTGATATGACGATAGCAGTACCCGGCATCATCAGGGCCGGCAATTGATAGCATAATGACTTACCTGCCCCGGTGGGCATGATCACGAAAGTGTTTTTGCCCGCCAGAACATTGTTAATAATCTCCTCCTGTGTTCCTCTGAACTGATTATAGCCAAAAATTTCTTTAAGCTTGGCAAACAGGTCTATGTCGTTATCTATTAACATTTTCTATTTTAATATCTTATTAATTGTTTTCCTTGGTTTATATTTGCCGCAGTTCTGATATTAAAAATTACGTAAGTTGAAGATAATAAAAAATATTAGATTAATTGCAAAAAATGTTCTACTAAATGAGGCTGATGCAATCAGGAATCTCGCGGGATATCTCGATAAAGATTTCGAGGATTGTGTAAAGGCTATTCTGGAGAATAAAGGCAGGGTTGTGGTAACAGGCGTGGGGAAAAGCGCGATCATTGCCAGTAAGATTGTTGCCACATTAAACTCGACGGGAACACCTGCCGTTTTCATGCATGCTGCGGATGCCATTCACGGTGATCTGGGAATGATTCAGAAAGAAGATATCGTGATCTGCTTATCCAAAAGCGGAAATACCCCCGAAATAAAAGTATTAGTCCCTTTGCTGAAGAGAACAGGCTCAAGACTTATCGCCCTGGTGAGTAATACCGATTCTTTTCTTGCCAAAGAATCGGATTTTATACTGAATGCCACGATCGGCAAGGAAGCGTGTCCGCTTGATCTGGCGCCTACTACAAGTACTACGGCTGCATTGGCGCTTGGGGATGCCCTGGCGGTATGCCTTCTCGAAATGCGTAATTTCAGCAGCAAAGATTTTGCAAAATATCACCCAGGAGGTGCTCTGGGAAAAAAGCTTTACCTCAAGGTAAGCGACATTTATCCCCACCACAGCGTACCCGTCGTAAAGGAAGATTCCAATATCAAGACCATTATTATGGAGATAACCTCGAAAAGATTGGGAGCTGCAGCGGTGATCAATAAAAAGAAGGAATTGATCGGTGTAATTACGGATGGCGACTTAAGAAGGATGTTAAATAAACATAAAGACCTCTCAGGAATTAAAGCTACAGATATTATGAGCCGGTCGCCAAAAACCATCGATGCCGACGAATATGCGGTAAATGCGCTAAAAA
>JBJMLY010000469.1:0-4498 GCA_045805025.1 Cytophagaceae bacterium
TGTTTGTTTTGTTGTGATAGTACCTTTTACATATATATGGTACGTCTCGGGAAGAAGCAGCATTATCAGGATAGAACTTTTAATACCCATGGGTCTGGCGATGGGCGCGTCTTATTTGATAGGGTTCATCATTTCAAAAATAGTATATTCAAATAAATAAGAAAGGTACTTATGGAAGGATATGTAATTAATGAGCAGTTAAAAAGGATAGAGCCCAAAGAAACCCTATGTCAGTATTGCAATAAGAGACATTCCGAAAAAATGGATAGGAATTATTTTATGCCTGTCTTTAAGGTCGAAGACAGGACTGAGCTCATTGTTTACAGTTCGGTGAAATTTAAACAGCTCAAGGTCGGAATTCCCAGATGCAATCAATGCTTTGTTCTGCACAGCAAAAGCTCTTTCAACAGCTGGATTATAAGTCTTGTGACAGGAACAGTATTGGCAATTTCAGGCTTCCTGCTATGGGGAATTTTCGGAATTTTTTCTCTGATAGCCTGCTTCGTATTTGCATTGGTAGCCCCCATGTTTATCGCGGATATATTGGTTAAAAGAGCAGGAATATTGCCGAAGAAGGAGGGAGCCATGAAGGATAAGCTGGTGCAGGAACTGGTGATCAGCGGCTGGTCATTAAATGCGCCTTCGGCGCGGTAGAGTTCAGCTTACTGTATATCTTATTATTTCTGGCTTAGCTCTCTCTATAGACGCGCTAATGAGTGCGTCGGATCTCCAAAAGAGGCAAGTGCATTTATTACAGATTCCTGAAAATCCTGCTAAAAATATTCATAAGTATATTGCCTGATGGTCTTTAATGTGCCTTCTACTTTATTATCTAAAGACAGAAGCATTCCGTGCTCATCGTATTTGTATACATATTCCGATTTTTCCATCCTTCCGAGTCCGTAATGGAAGGAGCTGACATTTTTTTGAATTAAACGGCCTTGTTTGTCGTAGATAAAAATATCAGTCGTATTTACTTTTTTTTGTTTCTTTTCATTGTCGTAATCAAACAGAATCATTTTAGTCATGAAAGTGTCTTTGTAGCTATATTCATATGCATTCCTGATCTCTCCCGGAAATTTTGTAAGCAGCCTTATTTTTTGTCCGGCTTTGTTGTTTTGATAAAAATATTCCCAGTCAAGCACGGAGTCCTTATCCAGCTGAGTTTCCTTGACAACATTTCCCTTGGCATCGTATTCAATGTTGAATTGCTCAACATAGGTTTCACCCCGCTGAGGAAAGCTGCGGGTTTGCCGGACCAGATCACCTTTGTCATTGTACAGATAAAAGGCCGTATCTGTAAGAATACCGCCGGCATTATAGCTTCCCTCTCCTGAAACCAGCCCTTTCTCATTCGCGATATAAATGGTATAGGCTTCTATTTTTTTGTCCCTTGTTAAAGAGGTTTGTTTGACTAAAAAGCCGGTCTCGTCAAATTCTTTTTTCAGAATACCGGTAATTCTATTAAGAGCGTCCGATTGTGTTTCGGTAATGGATTTTATTTTCTTTTTTGGAGAATTAAGAAAAAGGGCGCTTGCTAAAAGTGTGATGGTAATCAGTGAATTCATCCTGTCATTTTTTATTCTGAATGATACAATTTATCAAATTTTCATTAAACCTATTTTTTGACTGATCGCTCCTTGAAAACTATATTCTTTTTGGATGTGTTATGCATGTATGAAACCCAGGATAGATATGCCGGCTATGATCTTTTTTAAGGAAGGTTCTAAAGCAATCAGCGAGTTTGGCTTTTATATGTTCGGATGCATAAAGGGCTCTGCAGTGATGGATGTACCGGAAGATCTTTTTGGGAAAACAAAAGTAGAAGTGTTTAAATTTGTAAACGAAGCGGGGCAGGATTATAATATTCCTGTGGACTACATTGCGAGAATAAAATACCTGAAGAATTCTTTCGTAATCAAATAGAGAATTTCAAAAGGAACTATTTTTTCTCTTTTCCGGTTTTCCTGTTGGTGTGGATACCTATCCCACAGTCCAACTCTTTAAAATATATTCATGGCGGCGGCAGATTTAAAACGTTTTGTTCTTTGGGCAGGTGCAGGTATTTTTCTGCTCACCAAAGCACAGGTTAGTCTGATGCCTGAGAATGAAAAGGCTGATACTGCTTCTATACACGTCTTTCAAAAAGCACTTGCCATGACGGCTCCCGCAGCCCTGAATTTTAAAAGTACTTCAATAGATCTGCGGGGAAATCTGGTGGAAATAAAAGGAGTACTCACGCTTGACGGCATCAGCAAAGAAGTACAGTTCCAGGCCTCCAGAATCCGGGATTCAGACACGCAGGAAATACTGGGAAGCTTCATGATAAACCTGAACGATTTCAAATCCGTAAAATCAGCTTCGCCTGCCAAAGGACCGAATGAAAAAATGCTGATCTCTTTCCACACCAGCTACGATCTGAAAAAAGATTCATCCGTCATTTCCTGTCCCGTTCAAACGATGGTGATTAAAGAGCATAAGACAGAAACACTTCATTCGCCTTTGGCGAAGGAAGAATAAAAGTCGGATAAATCATTGTTATACCTGGTCTCAAAATCATTATTCACATTTTCTTCCTTCAGCTTCACGAGCATCTTGTGTAAAGTTTCTGCCGCCAGTCCGTGCAATACCAGTCTGTATGCCGCGCTGTAGGTAGTATCAGGAACCATCGGGTGTTTATTATTAACCAGCGCAAGATGCACAGGAGCATTCAGAATCTGGCTCGTGTAAATTCCTATTGTCTCGTCCAGCTGCAATGAATTGGAAGCTCTTACAAAATCATTGGAGGTCAGGAACAGCTGATAGAACGGAGTAAAGAGCTCGATTGCCGATCTAAGATCCAGCACATTGGTCCATTTGGAAGGAAACTCAATATGGTCGAACTGATCAGCTGTGATCATGTCAAGTTCCGGCTTACTTTTTCCGCGGATGGGAAGGTTCTTTTCCCGCAGCTGTTTATTCAGGTTAATGACAAAATTGTAAAGATTCAGATCGTGCTTGAGAAACAGATCGTCTTTCACATCCTCAAAATTCTTAGGCTTCAGTGGGCTTGTCTGAATTTCCACACCCTCAATATTCCGGGAGATAAACTGCATGATCTCGCTTCCTACATGAAAATGCCGGAAGATCAGAAGATTTGCATCCGGACTCACAAACTTCCGTAAACCCCAGGCTAAAATCCGGTGGAGTATTCTGGAAGAATTGATCAGATTCGGGAAAAAGAATTTGAAAATATGGATAAAGAACATGACCGTCTTCGATCCTATTTTTATAAGTGGAAGCAGGTATCTGACCGATTTTGAATTGTTATCCCGCATCAAGGCCAGCTTCGTAGTATCATTCATCGGTATGCTGCAGTCAAGATACATCGCGAGCCATGGATTGGGATCTCTGGCATCGTGCTTGTCAAGTTCAAGATATTCCGGTTTGTTCATAGCATTTCAATTATGATAATCTGATTTTTAATTTGTTTATCGTATCCCCGGAGCTTTCAAACGCTCCGGGGATTTTAAGGAGGCCGATGGTTTAATAATTTCCCAGCTCCTGCAGCTGCATTTTATAAAGTTGCGCGGTGGTTTTGGCGGTTTTTACAATCTTCGCTGCAACGTCCATTGTTAATCGGGGATGGTTCAGCGCTTCTTCCAGGTTGTGAAAATGATGTTCATCCGCGCCGCCATGGTAGGTGAAAAATGAAACCTGCTCTTCGCTCAGGTTCAGCTGTTCCCGCATCAGTTCACCCCAATGTGCCGCGAGTCTTTTTCCGATTCCTTCAACGATGAACATGGCGCCAAGGAGATCAATCGGATTGGGCTTGCTGGCCTGCTGGAAAATAAAAGAGCTTAGGGCCAGACTTCCGATATTTTTTTCACCGTTGCGGATAGTTTCCGCATTTTCACCCAGGGCCATGAAATTCTTTTCCAGTATCTGGTAATCTTTATGTTCGGCAGCCGTATGCCTTATAAAGGCCGATCGTAATTCAAACAGTTCAATGTCTATGTTGGAGGCCGCCCTGGAGATCCACTGCGAGCCGTCAATAACCTGCTGGCGAAGATCTGTCAGCAGGAGCTTGTAATCATCCATGCTGAGCTTACGGTCGAGTATCTTCTGCACGACCGGGACTTTCAGAAGCTGTGTTTCAAAATCGATCCATACCTGTGCCAGCTGCCGTACGATCCATTCCGAGACAGGAGAATCTTTCAGAATGAGTTCGGGCGATTCAATTTTTCGGGTACTTGTAGTTACTTCCGGAAGATCGGCGCCTTCTACCGTCAGCTGCATGAAAGACGTGATGAAGCGCCCGCTTTCAGGAACCATGCAAAGGATTTTATCGCCGGCTTTAAGCTTGCCTGAATACATCAGCTCCTCCAGCATAATGAAGATCGAGGCAGAACCAGTATTTCCCTTACTGGCTAAGTTGCTGAACCAGTTTTCATCGGCAATGCTGCCTCCTCCTTTTTCCATCAGCTCTTTGATGGGGCCTTTAAAGCAATGAGATGAA
>JBJMLY010000470.1:0-5268 GCA_045805025.1 Cytophagaceae bacterium
AGACCCGCTGAACAACAGATCCTCCAGGTCAAATTTTGCCGAACTCAGGTGTTTGCTTCTGCCCTGTACAAATTCATAAAAATGAAGCTCTCCGCTTCTGCTGACGGTCAGCAGAAAATTCAGGGATTTTTTCAGTTCACCTGCTACCCGCTGAAATCCAGGGTCGTGAAGAATCTGTTCGTCGCTGATCAGGATATATTCATTTTCCTCCAGGGCTTCTTTTCCCATGTATTTCTTTAACGCATTGCCGCAATGCAGGGCAGGATCCAGGCATTCAAGCGCTCCGATCACCCCTGCCTTCGTGCCAAGATCAATTTCATCGCAGGACTTTCCACCCAGCGACACGGCCTGAAAACTGATTTCAAATTTCACCTGCCGCGTACATGCCAGAGCCGCTGAAATAGCAAATACCCTGGGCACGCCCCACATTCGAATGGTAGAGTCCAGCAGGATAATTCGCTGACGGTTGATCTGATCGGGCGGCTCTTCTCTCCTCAAGTATAAGGCTTCGTTATTGGCCAGTCTTGCCATCAGCAGCAAATCGTCGTAGGCCAGCTCGCTGAGCAGGAGACGATCGAAGTTTCCGCGGTTGGAAATATCCGAAACTCCTCCGAAAGACTGATCGCTGGCATTTTCACTATGCATAGGAATAGTGAAGGCCGCCATGAGGCATTTTGTAAGCCTGGAAATACCCAGTGTCTTGGAATCCTGCGCAAGCTCCTCCAGAAGATCAGGGGATTCGGGTAATTCCAGCTCAGCAGGAACCGGTAATTCGGGAATTCCGGTACGTACTTTCATCTCCAGTTCTGCAGTGCTTTTGTATTTATTCAGAACCTGCGTCAAGAGCAGAAGATCCTCTTTGACTCTCTTTCGTTCTGATTTAATTACATTGTTGTAATCTTCCACTCTGCCGCTCATCATCTCATCGATCAAACTGACGGACTGCGATGCCGGGATTTCGGGAGATGTTCCCGAAAAAATTTCATAAATCAGATGCGCCTTCTTTTTCCCGGTACGTAATTCTTCTGGAAGGGAGCTGACCATATTCAGCAATTTGCTAACCTGTTGGGTATAATATTCCAGAATCTGATCGCTTGGATCGGCAAGCCTTTCTTTTACCTTTTTTACAAAAAGACCTAGTAAATGATTCCAATCGGTTTCCGGCTCACCTGCCCTAACCTGGGAAGCACTTAAAACCAGCAACACAGCCCCGAAAGGCGGAAGTCCCTGATTGGACAAGACTCTTAAAATCGTAAAAAGCTCTTCCTGGAAGCAGATCGTTTTTCTGCCGTGCCCATCCCATTCAATTACCTTGTCCGTCCACTTCCAGAAATATCCCTGAGGATACTGAAAATAGAGAGAAGTCTTCATGATCTCATTCATCGGAAACCTCCCCTGTCAGACGCACAGCGCTGCGTGTAGCATTTACAAAACAATCCAGAGGAATTTTCTGCCATTCTGAATGCGAGTCAATGAGCAGGATCATATCCTTTGCCGGATTTAAAAGTGAAGGAAGAAGATCCCAGATCATATTCATTTCAAAATTATATCCGCAGGGAATGAGTATGTCGTTCTTACCGTAATATTCTATACCTGGAACAGAAGGCAATGGCCATCCCATAATCAGCACTTGTTTCTTCTCAGAAACGGCGAAGCGCAGATCCTGAAGCCTCACTTCCGGAGCAGTTGCGGCATAGGTTTTCCAGGTATTCAGATCCGTCTTCAGACAAGATGCCCGTTCTACATGTTCCGATGGGATGAGGCGAACCTGATATTTCTCTTCCTGCACACCCGGCATTGCCGAAACAGGAAGTGTTACCGGAATAAAGTCAGACATAGAAGTCCAGGTCAGCTCCTGGAGCTTTGCGACAGGCGTCGTTTCACCCGGAGCAAAAAGATAATCATCGTCATCCAGCGAATAGGTATTGACAGCAGGAATCCGGCGGAACTTCAGGTCTGCATATTCAGCAGGCCTGATGCCACGGAGCCAGATCTGTTCACCGTCGAGTGCCGCAGATAAACGCGGCACGCAGCGAACCGAACCGAGAGAATCGAGATCCCTGACCGATAAAACCAATACCATTTCTTTCATGCCGTCTGTATAATTTTCTGCCAGAGCTCGTCAATCGGCTGCTGCACATAATTCCGCTTCACTTCGTTGCTGATCCACTGGCATTGTCCGTTCAGATAACGCAGGCGATCTTTAATGATGGTACGCTCCGCCATGGCAATACCCGGTTGCTGCCATTTTTCGGACATGACCCTGACTTCCTTGTAGATATCATCTGCATCGGGAATAGCGTTGATGAACGCCCGCGGATGCTGACGGATCCCGTCCTGCAGATTTTCCTTTTCTTTTTCAATTTCAGCGTTCACAATTCCTGCTATCACTTCCCGCTGTTCTTCCGTATCCCAGATATAACGCAGAACCCACATGTCGGAAAGCATCGCTTTATGCCTCTTGCAGAGCAGAGCGCTGGCTGCCATAAGACGCTGGAGCTTTACTGCACGACGGTCGGAAACCTGCACGCCGGCATTGCGCAGCTTCTGCACAAGCTCGATATAGGCAGGTCTTATATCCTGCACATCCACCGAAGCAATCATGCTCTGGATCCTGAAAATTTCTTCGGAAGAAATAACATGATCGTCTCCTTTGCTGCGGCCTTCCAGGTTCCAGCCGGCTTCGAGCACATTGTTCAGCAGGTTGGAATCCACATAATCGCACTGTACCCTGATCAGGAAACGGTCGAACAACGCCTGAAGCGATTCCTCTTCCGGTAAATGGTTGCTGGCACCCACGATCATGATCACAGGCAGATTGCGGGTCTCGCGCCCGCGACGGAATATCTTTTCGTTCAGCACCATCAGCAAGCTATTCAGGATAGCGCTGTTGGCATTCAGCAATTCGTCCAGAAAGATGAGGTTGGCCTCCGGCAGCATACCCTCGGTATTGGTGACCAGATCACCCTCCCTCAGCTTTCTGATATCGAAAGGACCAAAAAGTTCGTTGGGTTCCGTAAAACGGGTAAGCAGGTATTCGAAGGTTTTGCCATGCAGTCTCTTGCCCAGCTCACGAACCAATGCGCTTTTCGCTGTGCCCGGAGGGCCCAGCATAAAAAGATTTTCGCGCCCTGCCAGACAAATACCCATCAGGTCGACAATATCATCTTTTCCCACAAAGGTCTTCTTCAGGCCCATTAAAACCTGGTTCAGCTTATCGATCAGCTCCAGGTCTTCATTACTGCTTGTTTTCATCGATTAAATCGTCGGTTAATAATTCAAATTCGGGCCACAGCTCGTCTTTATAATTGCCAAGCGCTTCGGCAATCAGAGGATTGATTCCAGGATACGCGCTGCGCTTTTTATCTTTCATTAAAATGATCCTGTCGGCATAGGCATATTTTAAGGATGCATAGCCCAGCAGTTTTTCATGCTCCGGTTCCCCATCCATCTTCATTCCCACAGATGAAAAAGGCCATAACAATGCGGTCTCCATAAGGCATTTTACCAGGATATCGCCAGGCGCCAGCCCTTTACTCAAATGCAGAAGCACCGGCAGATGCCTGAGGCACAGATCGGCTGAATAAATTGCTTCATGGGTTATTTCAGATCCGAATGCCCTCAGCTGCGTCTGAACTTCCTCTGCGGACAAATCACGAAGCATAATGCACTGGGTAGCGGTATAAAGATACCTGGCCGCCCATAAGGCTGCCTCCTCAGAAAATGCCGGGGCCTTGCCCGGAAGATTCAGCAAGTCCTTCAGGTAAAAATCACGAAGTATCTGCGCAGCTTCTCTCAGATCTTCCTCTTCAAAAGGAGCAGGCTGAGGACCGACAGTCACACTGCCCGTCTCCAGAAGGTCTCGCAGGTAGGAAGTTAGGAGCATATTGCCTAATAATATAGCAGGGAAAAATGACTTTCGGAAGGATACGAACGGAATTTTAGTTTTTACGCAGACAATGCCTGGATCTGGCGGCTAAAAAGTATCTACTTTTTATAAATCTCAATTTTCCGGCCATCCGGGTCGCTGACTACCGCCATTGTTCCCCAATCCGTCGTCGCGGGTTCTGAGGAAAATGAAACGCCTGCTTCCTGCAAATCCTTCACGACGTTTTCAAAATTATCGAATCTGAATCCAAGCCGTAAAGAAGAGTCTGCTTCCGTCTGAGTTTTGGCAAGCGGATAAATTTCGAGAATGCTCTTATCAACTTTACCCGAATAATGATAAGGAGAATTCCCGTGCTTATGATATTCAAAATGCATACCCAGAAGAGCGTAAAAAGCAATAAGCTTTTCTGCGTGGGCCGATCTGAGGACGATCAATGCTATTTCCATTCGATAAATATCCTGCAAACATCTTGTAATTCAAATTTAATAAATTAACTTTGAATTACAAAGTACTTTATAAAATAAAGAAAACACATTTTTATGAAAGACCCGAAGCAGCTTAAACGAAAGATAAAATTCCTGATCATCCTCTTTATGGCCGGTTTAATTCTGAGCGGACTTACCGCATTCCCTCTTGAAACGGAACTTGGAATATTGAATAGCACGGCCATAGCACATCTTAGTCCGGACAATCCGGTCTATGTGTGGATCAACAGTATTTACAAAGCTCTACAGGAAACGAATCGTAATTACCCTTATCTGGCGTATGGTACAGACTGGCTTGCATTCGCTCACCTGGTGATCGCTGCCGCTTTCATCGGCCCCTTGCGTGACCCGGTCAGAAATATCTGGGTAATCGAATTCGGGATGGTCGCCTGCCTGATGGTCTTTCCCTTAGCGCTGATCATGGGCCCCGTGAGAGATATTCCGATGTTCTGGAGAATCATCGATTGCTCGTTCGGCGTAGTCGGTATTCTTCCTCTCCTGCTTTGCCGCCGTTACATTCATCAGCTCAGTCAGTCGAAGGCATAAAAAAGGTCCGGTTGCCTGACAGCCGGACCTTTCAAAAATATTACTTTTATTATTTCTACTGCTTGCTGATCTTCATCGTTTTTAATTCTCCATTCAGCACTGCTTCGATCAGATATAAACCTGCGGGGAAATCTTTACCCAGCGTGATCAGCTGATTGGTGGTATATGCCTCGGATTCCATTACCACCTGGCCTTTCATATCCAGAACCTTTACGAACATGGGCACGGTGGAAGGAGCTGTGATACTAAGGCTCATTTCTTCAGAGAAAGGATTCGGATAAGCAACAATGCTTACACCTGCCAGGGCTGTTCCTGAGTGAAGAGGCGTCGGCGTGGTCGTGCCTGTCC
>JBJMLY010000471.1:0-10724 GCA_045805025.1 Cytophagaceae bacterium
ATGTATTTCATCCTCACAATCCTGGAACATCGTTATAACAGAACCATTGGCTGGATTGCCGTTTGCTTTATGATGCTCATCAGCGCCTATGGAATATTCCTGGGACGAGTGCTGCGATTCAACAGCTGGGACATTTTCGGAAAACCTCTGACCTTAATCCATGACTGTATACGGACAGCCGGGAATATGCAAGCTTTAAAAATGACGTTCATATTTTTCCTGTTCCTGACATTTTCTTACTATATTCTGCACAGCATTATATACATAAACCACAACAACAGGGAAAACTATGATCGTTAAAACCGTCCGAAGCTTTGGCTATGCCATCAGAGGGATATGGCTGGTGTTTAAAAATGAGAATAACGCAAAGATTCACTTTACAGCAACCATCGTAGTCCTATGCGCTGGTTTCTATTTTCACCTCACACGCAAAGAGTGGCTAGGGCTTTTACTGGCTATCGCCCTGGTATGGATCTGCGAAGCCTTCAATACCGCCATTGAAAAGCTGGTAAACCTCGTACACCCAGGCTTTCATCGCAATGCCGGAGAAATTAAAGATATTGCTGCAGGAGCAGTATTGATCGCGGCAATCTTTTCCGTCGTTACTGCCGCCGTCATTTTTATTCCAAAAATCAAGCTGCTGTTCTAGTCGATTCGGCAATACTGCATGCGAAGCATTTCGGCCAGCATTTCTTTATCTTTCTTGATAACGGCTTTTTTCTGGTAGAAGCGGACAAGTCCGTAAACGAACATGCAAAGACCTGCCGGTATAAAGATCCAGGCTGTCAGGTTGAGGGAGACCGAATCAGAAAAATGAAGAAAGGTAATTCCAGGCACAAACATCGTCAGCGATGTGCGTGTGTACGAAAGAAAAGTTCTTTCATTCGCCAGAATAGTGCGATCAATAGCCAGGGAATGTCTGATGTCATGCTTGGCCTTTATCTCCTGTATATCCGAAATTATCTCTGTTTCCATAGAAAAAATGTCTTATTAATAGAACCACGAAACATCGCTTATAGTTTTGAGTCCATTCCGGATTTAAGGCATTCAATCGCGATTTGTACGCGGAAATTATCTGTAAGTCAGGCAGTCAGCCAGGATGAGATTCTGGTATAAGAGTTCTCCTTTTGTATCAAAATAGCTGATTTTAATAGCTCTGTCCGAACCGGTTCCGCAGAATTCAAGCAGGGCAAAGTTTCTCTTCCGGATCAGGGAGCCTCTTATTCTTTTTGTATTAAAATTAAGCCTGGTGGTGATCGGCCCGGAGGTTAAGGGAGATACCGTAATATCGTACAAAGGATAGGCTCTTCTTCTTCTCTTCCGGCTGATCTCGGAAAAATGCCGGTCGCCGGTAACAAAGAAAACGCCTTCGATGCGGTTATCCTTTAGCTGCTTCATCAGGGATTTTCGCTCCTTTTTATAGTTAGAATAATTTTCACGTTCAAAAGGCATCTGATTGATTACCTGATTTCCGATGACAATTATTTTAAACCGTGCTTTGCTTTCTTTCAGTGAAGTGATCAGCCAGGTTAGTTGCTTGTCCCCAAGGTATGGCTTGGCTTTATTCTTTTCTTTATCCGGAGCACGGTGATACCGATCGTCAAGCATAAAAAAATCCGCATCATGCCACCTGAAAGATGTATTGATCCCTTGTCCGTCAAGACCAAAAGAAGGGTTGGCCCAGAAAATCTGAAACGCTTCGCGGGAAATTTCTTTGTTATAAAAGCTGCTATCGGAATTATCAGGACCATAATCATGATCGTCCCAGATCGCATAGTGGTGAGTAGCTGCGAGCAAAGGCTGCATCTGTCTGAGAGAACGATTATTGGTATATTCCCTTATGATATTTTTCGTCGAATCCCAATCGCTGGCATCCAGGTAAATATTGTCTCCCATCCAGACCATGAGATCCGGATTTTTAGAAGCGATGCTTTCATAAATATGAGTGATAGATTCATCCTTTGTAAAAACCGCACAGCTTCCGAACACCACGCTAAAATCAGTCACTGTAAGACTGTTTGTCTGAAATTCCAGGGGATGGCTAATCGCCACTTTTTGGTCATTCAGGAAAAGTTCGTATTCATAAACGGAAGAAGGCTCCAGACCACTGATTTTTACTTTCACAGCATATCCGTCTTTTTCAATGCTGAGGACCGGAGACGAAGACATAAAGCTATCCGGTTCATTTTTTTTACGGTATTTAATCTGCACCTGGGCTTCTGAACTTGTCTGCACCCAGATCAATGCTTCATTCATTGTGGAATAACCAGGCATTGGACCCGATTTCAGCAATGAGGGCTGAGCGGACGCTGCAGAAAAAAATAAAAAAAATAAAAAAAGCATAGGCAAGGCCGTTGGTAGTATTATAATTGGCAAGATGCTCTTTTTGTTCAGGAATACATTCTGAAAGGCTTAAGGATAGAAAATATAGTAGACCATCAATAGTATTACGGTCTGATGAAGGAGCTGATCAATTCCGAAAACGGTCCAGTGTAAATAAAATTTCTGATCCTGCAAAGCAGGAAACCACACATTCATTCTTCCCTTCCAGACATCGATCAGAAAATGAGTGATGATCTCAAAGACCATAAGAGCAAAAGCAGTTGGTATGTCAGTAAAAAAAACCAGCACAGTCATCATCAGTGTCCCATGAACGGAGGCATGGAGAAAGATCGGGAGCAGCGGCTTTCCGATACTTTTGGCTTTAAGCATCCAGTTCGTACTGAGTGGTGAGAAATCACCAATGAGGTGGCAAAGCATAAGAAGAAAAACGAGAAGCAGCATACAGTTCCTGGACATCTGCAAGTTACTAAAAAAGCAGTCTCACACTAAAATGAAAAGGCCAATCTGTTTCCAGATATGGCCTTCCTTAACGAACAAACAACAAACAATCTTACTCTTTAATGATTTTTTCCATCCATCGGCTGCCGTTTGACTGGACCTGCACGAAATAGATACCCGAAGCAAGATGCTGGATATCGATGGATTTACTGTTACTGATATTGGTATTTAATGAGCTGGTGTATACTTCCTGGCCCAGAGCGTTCAATACGATGATCTCTGCCAGGCCTTTCTCCGCGCCCCCTGAAACCTGGATGGAGAAACTTCCATTGTTGGGATTCGGCTGCATATTCACTGAGATCTTTCCATCAAGATTTATCGTCTCTATTCCTGAATAAGAATAACTGCCGTTATTATCTACTTGCTTAAGCCTGTAATAAGAAATACCGCTTACCACCTCATTATCGGTAAAGAGATAAGTTTCGATGGAAGATGAATTTCCTTTTCCGTGAACGGTTCCTACGGCTTCAAAATCGATACCATTTAAGCTGCGTTCTACGACAAAATAGGCGTTGTCTTTTTCGGTGGCTGTAGACCAGTCAAGCTGAACAGCGGTACTTCCTTGAGCGCTGGCATGGAAAGACAGAAATTCCACAGGAAGCGGGCAATTATAGCTTACGGCAGAACCGGCAGAACAGTTAATACCTGTAACTGCATAGGTCGTAGCCGTATAATTGATGTTACCGATGGTGCAGGGACCCGTAAATACAAGAGCATTGTCGGCGGCTGAAGTGGGTGTGCAACCGCTCCATAAGTTAGGATTTACAGGTCCCGAAACGGTGAACTTATAATTACCAGGAGCCAGGGTGAGAGCCGGAGACTCCGTTGTGGTGGTAAGAGCGCCGTTATTGCTTGGCGTTCTGGTCTGTGTATAAAAGGTAGTTGTTCCCGCTGCGTCTTTAATCGTAACTGTATAAGTCTGCGTGGAAGGGCAGCCGCACCAGTTGATTCCGGAATTTGACCACTGGAATGAATTCAGCACGAGTTTTTTATTGACCGTAAAGGTTGCCGTATTAGATCCTCCTGCATTATCCCATCCGTTGGCAGTACCTGTCATCAGCGTATTGGTGGTATTGGATGAAGAAGCTGAAGACTCAGCTCTGAGATATACATTTCCGGATACCCCAGACAGAGGTATTGTCACATTGGTAGTTCCTGTAGCAACGGGTTTGGTCATAGCAGCATCGGCATACCATACATAGGTATAAGCACCGTTCGGTGAGGTAACATTTCCTTTGGTCGGCGAACCACAGGTGAGCGTTCCGGCTGCCGATACATTCGGGCTTACAACAATTTGCTCGGTCGCTGAAACAGGATAAAGACAGGTTGCATCGTCAAAATTCAGGGTTACCGTATACGTACCGGCAGTAGCGTAAGAAACTCCGGATGGATTCTGTACTGTGTAATCAATGGTAGCATTCAGGTTGGCATCGATATTCCATTTCCAGTTTGTACCGGTTCCTGAATAAGTCCCTTGAAGATCGAATGTTTCTCCTACGCAAACCGAATCAAGCTTGGCTATACCTGCTCCTGGCAGAATTGAACCGACACCGGCGACAAAGCCTTTGTAGATCTGAGGAAGACCCATTTTGGAGGCAACTCCTGCATCGGCAGCAGCCCAGGTAAAATAGGTGTCGTTGAAAGTACCCGGGAATGTATTCGGGTTGGTAATTCTTCCTACATAGGCATTGGAGGCTCCGCCGCCTATGGGATTAGTAAAGAAATGGCTGTAATAAATATTTCCGTCAGGCCCCAGCTGAAGCTCGCCGACGGGAGCACCTACCGTTGTTACTCTTCTTGAAGTATTCGCAGCCGTATTAATGGTAGCCGTCACTTCGGAGGTTACATTAAAGGAATACAGGGCAGAACCGCCGCTTTGTCCGAGGATGCTTGCATAAAGAATTTTTCCGTTGGGAGAAAATTCAATTCCATAAACCTCGTTCACATCCGCGCCAAAGTTCGTGACACTGTAAGTAGGACCTGTGAGTGCTCCGGTAGTATTGCTGAAGGTAAATACTTCGATAAGCTTTGATTTGGCAAAGAAGCCGAAAGCAATTCTGGTGAAACATGAATTGGCTTTCATGGTTGCCTGACTGTTCGAGCTGGCCGTAGTGGCAGGAGGAGCAGGAACTCCTGTAATACCGGTCCCTACGGAACTGGTGACAATATCGGCTGCTGTGAATGTAATGGCTCCCGTCGTCGTGTTCACATTACCCGGACGAACATGGTATGCATAGAATTTATTGGAGCTGGTCGCTGAAGTTGCTCTGTCCCCCGCCTGATGGCAGATTACCCAGAAACCGGTGTTCAGGTTGTCGGGAATAGCAGATAGGGCTTCTGTAACTGGTATACCAGCAGGTGTTACCTGTACATTTTTTGTTCCGGCCGGAATATTCCCTGCTGCGGTGGTCATGTTCACAACGCTGTATCTTAATCCGTCCTGCGGGTCTTTGGAACCGCCGGTTGTAAAAGCGCCGGATCCCTCTTCGCAGGGAACCGTGAATATGTAGTATAATTTATTAGGATTAGCACCTGGTTGGGGTACGGCCACGGCCGATTCAATAGCGCTCTTGGAACCCATCAGACCCGTACCACCGGGCATGGTTCCGGTGGAATTCCATACGGTCACGCCATCGGTGTAGAATAAAATGTTCCCGCTGGCATCCGACATGGTCGCTACGCCTTCGCCATTTTCCGCACCGGAGTTAGTTAATCCGTTGCTGAATTTAGTAGGCGGAATGTTATTGAAATTGATTCCTGCCTGCGTACCGAAATACCACATGTTCGCTTCATTCTGGGCATTGGCGGCAGTGATGAAAAAAGTAAATAAAACCAGCAGGCTTAGATTCGAAACCTGGAAAATTCCCCGGAATGGGAAAATGTTGAATTCAGGTCTTTTAGAGAGTACAGTCATAGGGCTAAGGGACTATTTGTTCTTTAAAGTTAATACCTTTAGCACAAAATTGTAACCTTAAATACCCTCTTGCGTACAAAGAAATTTGCTCTATAAGCCAATAATGACGGGATATACAGCCAAAAATACCCACTTGACACTCATATAGAAAGCCCCCGTATTTACAAGTACTTACAAGGCAACCATCCTTACTTGCTCAATATAACTAAGCACTTATTAAACAATAATAAATTTTTTATCAACAAAATGACTTTTTTAATGAATATATATAAATTAACTATTGGCAAATTATTTTATCATATATAATAATACAATTTATTATATAAAATATTATAATTTAAATAATCTATATATTTTATAAAAATGGGCGAAGAAGAGGGAAAAGGGAGATAAAAAGTGAGAAGAAAAGAAAGTCCGGATTTAAAAATCCAGATCTGCAATATTGATCAGATGAATCAATGTATAGCTAATTAATTAATTAATTAATGCTTGTCATACAAAATTATCTCAAACAAAGAGTCGCATTTGTGATCTGGAATAAGCCGAAGCTCCGTAAATCCTCTTTTAAAAATATATTCGTGATCCAGACCTGTCAGGCAGGAAGAAGAAAGCTCCTTTTTAGTATCATTGACCTTATAAGATTCTACAATAAACTTATTTAGCAATTTCTTCTTTGCTTCATCAACCCGGACAAAAGATTGGTAATCGGTTCCTTCACCTTCTAGCATCAGCAAGTCCCCATGATTCCCATACTTCAGAATAAATTCCTCTTCATAATAGCCTGCAATTCCTCCATAGGTATTTCGCCGGATCATATATTCTTCTGAAGTTAAAAAGATATCCAGCTTCTCCTTGTCTGTTTTTGCACATGCCGTAAAACACAGAAACAATATGACAATTACGACTATATTCCGTATCCGATACTTTATCATTGATTTATCTGAAATTCAGTACAAACCGTAAGGTTTCAGGATTTTAGACGGATCTTTTAACTGAAAACCTTACAGGCTGTATATAAACAAAAAACCCGGCTGAGCCGGGTTTTTAAATTCTTTAGAAGCATCCTTTCCCGAGGAAAGGGGCGATGACCATCGCCACGATCGAAACGAGCTTGATCAGGATGTTCAGGGATGGCCCTGAGGTATCTTTGAAAGGATCTCCCACTGTATCGCCGATCACGGCCGCTTTATGGGGATCTGAACCTTTGTAATAAATCTGTCCTTTAATTTCCACACCGGTTTCAAACATCTTCTTGGCATTATCCCAGGCGCCACCGGCGTTAGACTGAAAGAAGGCCATCATGATACCTGACACCAGAACGCCGGATAAAAATCCGCCCAAGGCTTCCGGACCAAGAAGAATACCGATGATCACTGGGCTCAGCAAAGCCAGCGCGCCCGGTACCATCATATGTCTCAAGGCAGCCTTGGTAGAAATCTCGATGCATTTATCATATTCGGCTTCCGCCGTACCTTCCATAATTCCTTTGATCTCTCTGAACTGCCTTCTTACCTCTTCCACCATGGCATTGGCTGCATCTCCTACCGCTCTGATTGCGAAGGCTGAGAAAAGGAAAGGAAGCATACCTCCTATTAATAATCCGCCCAACACTTTTGCATTGGCAATATCGATGGACTCAAGTCCGGTCGTCTCCATAAAGGCAGAGAACATGGCCAGAGCAGTCAATGCCGCTGAAGCTATGGCAAAGCCTTTACCGATAGCGGCAGTCGTGTTACCAACTGAATCCAGTACATCAGTAGTCTTTCTTACTTCAGGAGCCAGGTGACTCATTTCGGCAATACCACCCGCGTTATCTGCAATCGGGCCGAAAGCGTCAATTGCTAATTGAATACCTGTCGTAGCCATCATACCGGTAGCGGCAATCGCCACTCCGTATAAGCCTCCTGTTTCATAGGCGGCAATGATACCGATCGCCAGGATCAGAACAGGAATAGCCGTAGAGATCATACCTACCGAAAGTCCTGCGATGATATTGGTCGCCCCGCCTGTCATGGATTGTCTTGCAATAAATTTAACGGGAGCAGTTCCTTTACCTGTATAATACTCGATCACTAAGCTGATCAGCGTTCCTACGGTTAATCCGATAACGACTGAGAAAAAGATACTCAAAGCAGAATGCTGAGCACCTCTTACGGTAATGGTAGAATCAAAAACATTGGTGATTAAGAAATAGCAACCGATAGCCGTCATGATGACAGCACCGAAATTTCCGATGTTTAATGCTTTCTGAGGATCTCCGTTCTCTTTTACTCTTACAAAGAATGAACCGATGATGGAGAAAACAAGACCCATCCCTGCGATGAGCAAGGGAAGAATGATGGCAGGATTTACACCCGCTATCTTGGTAGACATCTCTGTTACTGTTAATCCAAGTACCATGGTCGCCAGGATTGTACTTACATAAGAACCGAAAAGGTCTGCGCCCATACCGGCTACGTCACCTACGTTATCGCCCACGTTGTCGGCGATTACAGCAGGGTTTCTGGGGTCGTCTTCAGGAATTCCTGCTTCCACTTTACCTACCAGGTCAGCTCCTACGTCAGCGGCCTTTGTATAAATACCACCGCCTACTCTGGCGAAAAGAGCGATAGACTCCGCTCCCAGTGAGAACCCGATCAGTACTTCGAGTACCAGTTTAATCTGCTTAGCCGACTCAACTCCGAACATCTTCGAAAAAACCAGGAACAGAATGCAGATACCCAGCAGTCCGATAGCCACCACATTGATGCCCATTACGACTCCGCCGGAGAATGATACGTCCAGCGCTTTGGAAAGACTTGTTTTCGCAGCCTGTGTAGTTCTTACATTTGCCTTGGTGGCGATCTTCATACCGAGATATCCGGCAAACGCCGAAGAGAATGCCCCGATGATAAAGGCAACTGAGATAAGCCAATGAGAAGTCGGATTCCCATCGGCATCTTTCGCATAGATGGAAGAAATTCCAAGAAGTATGGCAACGACCACTGCAAAAAATGATAAAGCCCTGTATTCCGCTTTCAGGAAAGACAAGGCCCCTTCGGCTATGTGCGCCGCAATGATGGTCATTTTGCCTTCACCGGCATCCTGCTTGCTAACCCAAGCCGACTTGACCATTGAAAAAAGCAAAGCCGCAACGGCTATCGCTATAATGATGTAAATATATTCCATTGATTATATTGATTATGTATTAGTAAAGTGGGTGCGAATTTATTGGATTATCCCTTATGATCCAACGAAAAACTATAAATAAATGGCTTATCAATGTAGTTTTAGAAAGAATTTACTTACTTGTGCAGAGTATTGGATCGTTTAAATTTCACTGGATTTCATGGAAAAAAATAAGGGGCAGCATGATCCATATGCAGCATTAAGAATTTCAAATTTCAGATTGTTCGTTGGAGGGAGACTTTGCGTTACCCTTGCTTTGCAGATGCAGGCCATGCTCGTGGGCTGGCAAATCTATGAGATCACGGGTGATAAACTGGCGCTGGGACTGATTGGAATGGCCGAATTTATACCCAACATCACAGTTTCCCTCCTTGGCGCCGGCCATATGGCGGACGTGCTCAATAGAAAAAAAATTATTACCAGCTGCATGATCTTTCTGGTTATCTCGGCTTTCTTCCTTTTTTATTTTACACTGGATCTCGCCCCGGAGAATATCCATTCCAAAGCGCTGCCGATCTATGTCGTCATATTCATCAACGGACTGATACGAGGCTTTATAGGGCCGGCTATGTTTGCTTTTATGGCACAACTGATTGATAAAAATCTTTATTCCAATGCTGTCTCCTGGAACAGTACGATCTGGCAGGCTGCTTCCGTTTCGGGCCCGGCGATCGGCGGACTGCTGCTCGCCCTGGGTGCGGATCTGGTTAAGAACGGATCTGTTGCTCATATAAGTGTTCCTTCAATCGCTTACTTCGCCGAATTTTTCCTGCTCAGCACCGGACTGGTACTATTCCTGTTTCTACCCGGTCCTGATGCGCCGCCACGCGAAAAAAACATGTCCGTATTCGCGAGCCTGGCGGAAGGCTTATCCTTTGTATTTAAAAATCAGATTATACTCAGCGCTATTTCTCTGGATCTTTTCGCCGTCTTATTCGGGGGAGCCGTGGCGTTGCTCCCTGCTTTTGCCAAAGAAGTTTTACATATAGGTCCGGAGAAGCTGGGATACCTGTATGCAGCAATGCCTGTAGGTTCGGTAGTCATGGGTCTTTTTATTTCTCACAATCCGATTAAAAAATCGGCAGGAAAAAAATTACTCTTTGCAGTAGCTGGCTTTGGCATATGCATGATCAGTTTTGCTCTGTCACAGAATTTCTGGCTCTCTCTTTTTATACTGGTAATCAGCGGGGCCTGCGATGGGGTAAGTGTCGTGCTCAGATCCACCCTGATCCATACCCTTACTCCTGAAAACATGAAAGGACGTGTAGCCGCCGTAAACAATGTTTTTGTGGGTTCTTCCAATGAACTCGGCGCTTTTGAATCAGGTGTTGCTGCACGCTTCCTTGGCACCTCTCCTTCTGTAATCTTTGGGGGCATCATGACTCTTAGCGTTGTCTGCTTTACCTGGCTGAAGGCGGATAAGCTTAAAAAATTGGATCTGGATTAGCCCCCAGGCATCTTCTTGTAAAATAGTCTTTTAACTCTTATATTGGATAATCCGACCATTTTTTAAATTCCTATGAGATACCTGAATCTGATCATCCTTTCCTTTTGCCTTTCTGACATTGTCCTGGGGCAGCAAAAAGACACGGAGCTAATTGCTTCTTCAAAAATCAATAACGTAACTGTTTATTTAATCGGAGCGGAAATACAGCGGGAAGCCAACATCAGCCTGAGCGCAGGACGTACAAGAATAAAGCTGGAAGGCCTTTCGGCAAGCATCAATACGGCCAGCCTTACCGCAGGAATAAAAGGGGATGTAAAGATTATCTCCATCACACACCAGATTAACTACCTGAGC
>JBJMLY010000472.1:0-4378 GCA_045805025.1 Cytophagaceae bacterium
ATTTCCGCCGATGAAGATTCTCGTTGCTCTTTCACGCTTTCCGTTTCCTATCGACAAAGGCGATAAGCTGCGCGCTTATTACCAGATCCGGCATCTGAGCCGGAATCATGAAGTTTACCTGGTATGTCTTACGGAAAAAGATCCTTCTGCGGAAGAGCAGCAGCATATTCGTCAGTTCTGTAAAGAGCTTGTGCTGGTCAGACATAGTCCTTTAAAACGATTTGCCAATCTTTCGTTTTCTTTTTTTAATTCAAGACCTTTTCAGGTAAATTATTTCTCTTCCGACGAAATGAAAGAAAAGATTCGCGGGCTGATTCTCCGGGAGAAAATTGATCTTTGCTATGTGCAGCTGGTAAGGCTGGTGGAAAATATTCCTTTCGGAATGCAAACGTCCTATTACCTGGATTATATGGATGCCCTGTCGGAGGGCATGAATAAACGTTACACCTTTTCTTCCTTCTATGAAAAGCCTTTGGTGGCTGCAGAAGCTTCGCGGCTGCGGACTTACGAAAAAGAAGTATTCGAACGTTTTGACGGATGTTCGATTATTTCTTCTTCCGATGCCGGTTTTTTTTCCGAAGCTCAAAAATCAACGCTTGATATTATTCCCAACGGTGTGAGCCAGGATTTTTTTGCCATAAGCAGCGCTTCGGAAAAATACGAGCTGATCTTTACAGGAAACATGAATTATCATCCGAATATTCAGGCCTGTAAATTTCTTGTCCTGCAGATTCTTCCACGGTTGAAGAAGCATTGTCCCGATATTAAGATTTGTCTGGCTGGCACCGATCCTCATCCGGAGGTTTCAGCGCTTGCAGGTGCGAATGTTCTGGTAACCGGCTATGTGAAAGATATCCGGGAATACCTTGCTGTCTCCAGGCTTTTCGTAGCGCCCTTGTTTTCCGGCTCGGGTTTGCAGAATAAATTGCTGGAAGCGATGGCTTCAGGACTGCCTGTGGTCACAACTCCTCTTGCCGGTCAGGCTCTGAATGCGGAGCCCTGGAAGCATCTGTTGCTCTGCGACTCGGCCTCTGAATTCGCCGATACTCTTCTGCGTCTGCTTCAGAACGAGCGTGAAGCGGAGCTTCTGGGCAATGCAGGAAGGGATTTTGTCAAAGAGCATTTTGATTGGGACGTCAACAATGCAAAGCTTGAAGAAGCACTGTTAAAGTCCAAAAAGCATCCGTGAATAGAACCGTAAAATGCGTAACTTTAAGCCAGTAAGTGCTGAATTATGAAAAAGAAAAGAATACTGGATACAGTAGAAGAGGCGATCGCCGATATCAAAAAAGGAAAGGTAATTATTGTGGTGGATGACGAGGACCGTGAAAACGAAGGTGATTTTGTATGTGCCGCCGAATGCATCACTCCCGAAATTGTCAATTTTATGGCCAAGCACGGGCGGGGGCTTATCTGCGCTCCCCTGGTGGAAGAACGCTGCGAAGAGCTGGGGCTCGACTTGATGGTGGGAAGGAATACCGCCACCCACGAAACGCCCTTTACCATTTCCGTGGATCTTTTGGGTCACGGCTGTACAACAGGTATTTCCGCCAAAGACCGCTCGAAGACGATAAAAGCTTTGGTTGATCCAAAGACCAGGCCTTCGGATCTGGGAAAACCCGGACATATTTTTCCATTGAAAGCCAAGAAAGGCGGCGTACTTAGAAGAGCCGGACATACCGAGGCTTCTATTGACTTTGCGCGTCTGGCAGGTTTTCAGCCGGCCGGTGTGCTGGTGGAAATCATGAACGAAGATGGCTCAATGGCCAGGCTCTCCAACCTGAGAAAGGTGGCCGATAAATTCAAGCTGAAACTTGTTTCCATCAAAGACCTGATCGCTTACCGGCTAAAGCATGAAAGCCTGATCAAAAGTGAAATCGGCGTCAAGATGCCTACGGTATGGGGTGATTTCGATATGGTTGCCTATAAGCAGGTCAATACCGGTGATATTCATCTCGCTTTAATAAAAGGTACCTGGAAAAAAGATGAGCCTGTACTCGTGCGTGTGCACTCTTCCTGCGTCACCGGTGATATTTTCGGTTCCTGCCGCTGCGACTGCGGCCCGCAGCTTCATGCCGCTATGCAGCTGATCGAGAAGGAAGGCAAGGGCATGGTGCTTTATATGAACCAGGAGGGCCGGGGCATCGGACTTCTTAACAAGCTAAAGGCCTATAAGCTGCAGGAGCAGGGTAGAGATACCGTAGAAGCAAATATTGATCTGGGCTTTAAGATGGACGAGAGAGATTATGGAGTAGGAGCACAGATTCTTCGGGACCTGGGAATTTCAAAATTAAGGCTTATTACCAACAACCCCGTGAAGCGCGCCGGTCTTATGGGCTATGGCCTGGAGATTGTCGATACTGTGCCGGTGGAGATTACTCCCAACGAGCATAACGAAAAATACCTGCTGACGAAGAGGGATAAGATGGGACATGCGATATTGAAGGGAAAGAGGAAATCAAAAATTAAAATGAAAAATGCAAAATGATAAATCAAAGTTTAAAACAGATTTCAAAAAGAGATTGTATTTCTTTTACTTTAAAATTGATTGAGTTTATTGATGTATTACCTAAAGATAATGTTACTAAAAGATTAAGTGACCAGTTGCTAAGAAGTGGAACCAGTGTTATAGCCAATTATGTCGAAGGACAGGCTGGAAGTAGTAAAAAAGATTTTACCAATTACTTTAATATTGCCTTAAAATCCAGCAATGAAAGTAAACTCTGGTTATGCCTTTTGAGAGATACTAAAAGGACAAAATCAGAAAATGTTGAGTGGCTAATTAAGGAGTTAGATGAAATATCAAAAATATTAGCAAAAAGTATATTAACATTGAAAAGTAAGAAGTGAAAATTATATTTTTCATTTTGCAATTTAATTTTTTATATAAATGAAAAAGCCTCTTATACTAGTTACCAACGACGACGGTATCACCTCCTACGGCATCAGAACGCTGATCGAGTGCATGATGGAAATCGGGGAGGTCGTGGTGGTGGCTCCCAATTCACCGCAGTCGGGAATGGGGCATGCAATTACCATTGGCGATACGCTACGTCTGGATGAGAACAATATTTACAAAGGAGTGATCGCTTACGAATGCTCGGGTACACCGGCCGATTGCGTCAAACTGGCCAAGCATATCGTATTGCAGGAGCGTACGCCGGATCTTGTGGTCAGCGGTATCAACCATGGAAGTAACTCTTCTATAAGCGTTCTGTATTCCGGGACAATGTCTGCTGCCATCGAAGGCGCCATTGAGGGTATGCCGGCCATTGGGTTTTCCCTTTGCGATCATAACCGTGAAGCGGATATGAGTCATTGCAAGTCCATTGTCAAGGAAATTGTTTTACAGGTATTGAAAACAGGACTTCCCCGCGGAGTAGCTTTGAATGTGAATATACCGGCCAAAACAAAAAATAAAATCAAAGGGATCAAGGTTTGCCGCCAGGCCAATTCGCAGTGGAAGGAAAATTTTGAAGAAAGAAAAGATCCTTACGGAAGAAGATACTTCTGGATGAACGGAAGCTTCAGCAACAGCGACAAAGGTCATGATACCGATGAATGGGCTCTGGAAAATAATTATGTCTCCGTCGTGCCATGCGCCTATGATCTCACCGCACACCATGCCATTGCCATTCTGAATAATGAGTGGACGGTGGGGAATTGACAGTTAACAGGAGGCAATAAAAAGCGATTGACAATAAATAATTGTCAATCGCCAATTGTCAACTCTACTTCCTGCTTTTACTATCACCTTCCCTCTATTAATCATACCTGCTATACGGATTTGTTCCTTTTCCTTCCGACTCTTTAATGCTATCCGATATAATTTCGTCGATCCTTTCTTCTGATGTATTATGAGTCCAGGTTCTCCAGTCGCTTTTAGTGAGCACATCGTCAAAATTAATTTTTTTACTGTCCACCGGCTGAGGTCCGCTGATGGCAAGACTGTACGAATCGCCATTGTATTCGAAGCGGCATTTGAATACATACATTTTTACTTTTTCCCCTTTATAGGTGATGGTTTTTTCTTTCAGATAAATGACAGAGTCTGGGACGCCGGACGAAGTATTGCCAAAGTAATTCCATAAGCAAAGCTCCGCGATCTTTCGCTGACTATTATATTCTTTCGGTAAAGAATTAATTTTACCATTCTGGTAGGCTTTTTTTACAAATTCGTAGGCCAGGTAATTATCGGCCTTGAGCATATTGGTTAATGTTTTGAGGTTTATCTTTTTGTCCGTCTTAATCATCGCCAGGTAGGCGTTCAGCTGGCTTTCAAGATCCTTGCATTTGCTCAGCTTCTGGACGATATAATTAACATCCTCATCCTGGCTCATCAGGTAAAGAGTGGCTGAGATATATCTCATCACGATGA
>JBJMLY010000473.1:0-4902 GCA_045805025.1 Cytophagaceae bacterium
CTTTATACAGGACCGCCTTGGTCCTATGGAAGTGGGGTATTATGGTATAGCGCAAACATTAGCCGATCTGCTCAAATTGCTCATGAAGGAAGACATCGTTCCTTCAAATGCCGACCGCCGGATTTTTCTGGCAGCTCCTGTCATCATATTCGCTTCCGTTTTTGCAGGCTTCGCTACGATGCCATTCAGTCCTGATGTGATAGGCTCTCATGCCGAAGTAGGTGTCTTTTATCTCCTCACCATTATTTCCTTTGATGTGCTGGGGCTTTTGCTCGCCGGCTGGGGCTCGAATAATAAATTTTCAGTGCTGGGTGCCATGAGGTCGGTGGCACAGATTATTTCGTATGAGGTTCCTCTTTCCCTGACGGTCGTGGCTGTAGTGATGATATCCCAGACATTGGATCTGCAGACGATCAGCTTTCAGCAGGGAATTCATATTCAGGGAACACCTGACTATGAGACCAATTACCTCTTCGGCTTGAAATTTCTCGGTATCGATGTCACCGGCATCGGAGGTATTTTAAGCTGGAATATTTTCCGCATGCCTCTATTTTTCCTGGCTTACCTGATCTTCTTTATCTGCTCGCTGGCTGAATGCAACCGGGCTCCTTTCGATATTCCGGAAGCGGAGTCTGAACTGGTGGCGGGTTTTCATACCGAATATTCAGGTTTCCGCTGGGCGTTTCTTTTCCTGGCCGAATATACCATGATGCTATTGACGGCTGCCTTGGGAGTCATTCTCTTTCTGGGTAGCTGGAATACCATTCTTCCTAATATCGGAAACCTCAGGCTCGCCGACTGGACAAGCGGTTTGCCGGGAACATTATCAGGAAATCTCTGGGGAGCTTTCTGGCTTCTGGCTAAAACATTTACAGTGATAATTATCCAGATGTTTGTACGCTGGACTTACCCCAGACTAAGGCCCGATCAGCTGATGTATCTTTCCTGGAAAGTGCTGACGCCGGCTGCCTTGCTGATCGTTTTGATTTCAGGGGTGTGGAGGTTACTCATGATTTAAATTATAGCTAACTTACTGATGATTAATAAGCAATTCAGGGATAAAAGTTTTATAAAAAGAGAAATAATCTTGACCGAAAAAAATAAAAAAAGTGTTTAATAGCAGGTGATTTTGCGGGGTAAATTATCTGTAAAATCTGTAAGCATTTAAAAAATTAAGCACTGAAAGTTCATGAAGGGTACGCATAATTCATATTTTGGAAATATAGCCGAAGGATTTCAGTCCATGTGGACAGGTCTTAAGCTCACCCTGCGCCATTTTGCCGATGCGCGGAAGAGCAGAAAGCCTATCGGTATGCAGGATGAAAATTACTTCAGCCAGGATAAGGGCATCGTTACTCTTCAGTATCCTTACGAATCCATTCCGATTCCCGATAACGGGCGTTACCGCCTTCACAACGAGATTGACGACTGCATCGTATGCGATCTCTGTGCCAAAATCTGTCCCGTCAATTGCATTGAAATAGAACCTGTAAAATCCGCCGAAGAGATCGGTAAAACCTCTGACGGCTCGACCAAAAGGATTTATGCGGCGAAGTTCGACATTGATATGGCCAAGTGCTGCTACTGCGGATTGTGTACAACGGTTTGTCCGACCGAATGTCTGACGATGACCAAGACGTACGATTACAGTGAATTTGATATCCGCAACATGGTTTATCATTTCACCGATCTTAATCCGGAACAGGCTGAGCAGAAGAAGAAAGAATTTGAGCAGAAGCAGCAGGAGAAAACCGCTGCGAAGCTGGCTGCCGATAAAAATAAAGCAGCAGAAAGTACAGTAGTGAAAGAAAATCCGGCAGAGGGAGAGGTGAAGAAACCAGCTTTTAAACCGGTTTTTAAACCCGTTATAAAACCGGCTCCCAAAAAAGAAGAAGGAGATCCGTCGTCGGAAAATAAAAAAGAAGGAGGGGAGAAGGAATGACTTTTGCCGAACTGGTATTTTATGGGTTTGCTGCCATGACGATTCTCTGTGCCGGAGCCATCGTGTTCATAAAAAATGTACTCTATTGCGCCCTCTGCCTCCTGGGCTCTCTGCTGGGTGTAGCAGCGCTGTATGTGTTTTCCATGGCCGACTTTCTGGCCATAGCCCAGGTGATGATCTATATCGGAGGCATACTCGTGCTTTTGATTTTTGGTATTATGCTGAGCAGACGTATGGCAGGCGATAAATTTATCGTAAGCGGAAGCAGAAATCTGATTGCAGGCTTTTTAGCCGGCGGTTCTTTCTTTGGCTTGCTGATCTGGCTTCTGGCCAAGGTTGATTTTGCAGCCCTGCCATGGATAGCGGAAGCTGATTCACAAAGAACTTCATCTTCTATTCAGACCATTGGAAAGAATATCATGACCGATTATTCCATACCTTTCGAAGCTTCCGGAATTATTCTGCTGGTAGCGCTGATCGGAGCTTCTTTTATCGCCGGTAAAAATTTTATGCTGAAAGGAAGACATGATAGGGATTGAGCAATTCATGATCGTAAGCGCGGCTTTATTCTGCATCGGCATGATCATTATCATCACGAAGAAGAATGCTATTGTCGTGCTGATGGGAATTGAATTGATCCTGAATGCCGCCAATATTAACCTGGTCGCTTTTTCAAGATACGATGAGCGGTTGCAGGGACAAATGTTCGCCCTGTTTGTAATCGTGATCGCTGCTTCAGAAGCTGCCGTCGCCCTGGCGATTATTCTTAACCTGTATCATTATATTAAAACTCCCGATCCGGGCAATGCGGATCAATTAAAAGGATAATACGTTGGACTTCAGTCAGCAAATACAAACCATCGCGTTCGACAGGCAGATCACCATTGCCACTCTGATCCTGCTGCTTCCTTTAGCTGCTTTTTTCCTTCTTTTCTTTTTTGCCAGGCGTCTCCCGGGACGGGGAGATAAGATTGCCACGGGAATCATGGGAGTTTGCTTTCTGCTCGCTGTCTGGCTTTTTGTCGACGTATGGTCCGGTCCGCAGGATCATATTGCCCGTATAAAATGGTTTGCGTTCAGCTCGGCAAGTCTTTCGGTTAATTTTCATATCAGTATCCTGCTTGATCATCTCAGCACCATGATGCTGCTCCTGGTCACCTTTATCTCTTTTCTCGTTCATATCTATTCCCTCGAGTATATGAAGGGAAAGAGAAATTACAGCCGTTACTATCCTTACCTGGGAATTTTTACATTTTCCATGCTGGGTATTGTTCTTTCAGACAATCTGCTCATCACGTTCATGTTCTGGGAGATGGTTGGCTTTTCTTCCTACCTGCTGATCGGTTTCTGGTATGAAAAGGATGCTGCGATGAGAGCGGCAAAAAAAGCATTTCTGTTTAACAGGATCGGCGACATCGGTTTTCTGGTAGGGATCTTTTTTTTCTATACGGAATTTAACTCTTTTGAATTATCGCCGATCAAAAAGTTTATCATCGAAAGCAATTATAATCTTGATGCCGACATATGGATTACCATTGCAGGCCTTGGAATATTTGCAGGCTGTATCGGTAAGTCCGCCCAGTTTCCTCTGCATGTATGGCTTCCCGACGCGATGGAAGGCCCTACCCCTGTTTCAGCGCTGATACATGCCGCTACGATGGTGGCAGCGGGCGTATTCCTGCTGGCCAAGACTTTTGTATTTCTAAATTTGGATGTATTGACCATCATCGCTTACATCGGAGCCATTACGGCCTTCTTCGGGGCTATTCCCGCCATGTTCCAGAATGATATTAAGAAAGTGCTGGCCTATTCCACCATCTCCCAGCTGGGATATATGGTGATGGCTATGGGCATTGGTGCCTACGACGCTTCGCTGTTTCACCTGATGACCCATGCCTTTTTTAAGGCTGGTCTTTTTCTTTCCGCAGGAGCTATTATTCATGCCATGCATCACATCAAGGACGACTTATTCGTGAAAGGGCAATACAAGGATTTTGATTCCCAGGATATGCGTCTGATGGGAGGACTTCGGAAAAAAATGCCCTGGGTTTTTTACTGCTACCTGGTTTGTGCCTGCGCCCTCATGGGTATTCCTTTTTTCTCCGGCTTCTTATCCAAGGAAGAAATCCTGATCGATGCCCTGCATTCAGGTTCCCGTTTTTATTATGTAATCCCTGTACTGGCGTTCGGCACCATTTTTATCACCGCCTTCTATATGACCCGCCAGATCTTGCTGGTATTCTTCGGCGACTTTAAACTGAACGCTGTGTTTTCGCAGGTCGAAAATTCATGGTTTTATCTGAAAGAACCATCCTGGAAAATGCGGGTCCCTTTGATTATTCTCGCCTTACTTTCTTTAAGCTTCGCCTTTTCTTTTGATCCTTTTTATGGAGGAGACAGTTGGCTGCTGAAAGAGCTTCAGATTGATACGCCTGCCACACGCTGGTTGAACGAGCAACATCTTGCTGAATTCGGACAATCATCCATGGCATTTGCCGGGTCTGTACTCTTATCCGTCGCCGGAATTCTGATTGCCTGGTTCCTGGTAAAGAAAGCAGGGAAGACAGAAACCTTCATGAATCCTGCGGCCAGGTTCTTCTTTCATAATTTTTATTTTGATAAAGTATATGGGCGTATTTTAGGTGCCGGCAGTTTCAGGGCTGCCAGGCTTGTTACCTATATCGATACAAAGATCATTGACGGACTGATCCATGGATTTACCATCTGGACCGTGGCTTTTGCGCACCTGACAGGATGGTTTGACCGGGTCATTATTGATGGACTTGTGAACCTGACTGTCTTTGTTTCGTCCAGGGCGGGAGGTATTACACGTTCCATGCAGATGGGTAAAATCCAGGCTTATTTCACTATTACTTTAATTGCACTGATATTATTTATAATTTGGCTCATGATTTAAAAAAGTCAGGGACGCAAAGCATAAGACCAAAAGGAAAAGATAA
>JBJMLY010000474.1:0-14354 GCA_045805025.1 Cytophagaceae bacterium
AGTCAATAATTAAAGCAAATTGATCAAATTTAAGGCAGGTTTATAACTTGCCTTTTTAATTGGCCAGCAGCAAAGCCAGAGGAATATTTGTATAGCAGTGCGAGAGATTATGTTGGTATTAAAGGGCTTCTAAAAATAAAATTTATTGAGTAATTATAATGGATACAGGCACGAACGAGGACGTTCGCGCCAGAGGGCTTTGTAAGCGAAGGCCATGAATATTTGTACAGCAGTGCCATAGATTACAGTGGTGGCAAAGGCTTAATTGATATTTTGTATATTGAATAACGGAAGCTGAAGGCTTCAACCATAGGTAACCACAAGTTACGCTTCGCTAAACTTGCGGTAGGGAGGCACAAGACTTTATGAACAGATTTGTGGATTATATCGCAAGACCAAGATTGACAATACTGACAATATTCGCAATAGTATCATTTATTAATATAGCAGCATATGTTTGGTGGTTCTCGTTTGTATGGGAGTTTGTGTTTGGTGTAAAGCACTATATAATTGTACTCTTGATTCTAATAATTATTGGACTTAGCATTTCAATTATTATTGACAAAAAATTCAATTCTAGACTAAAAAAATATTTAATAGTTGCTTTGGTTGAATTGTTGTTCATATGGTCGATTGCAAATCCAATAAGGACATGGCAAATCAACGCATCTTTCACAAGAGCAAAAGACATAAATGAATCACTAAAAAAATTCAAAACACAATTTGGCACCTATCCGACATCTTTGACTGTTTTAGAAGAAAAACTAGAACTGGATCTGCCTAAGTGGACGTATTTGGGGACTGTATATGAATATGAGCAAGACGGTAATAATAATTACTGGCTTAGGTTTCGATCTTATTATGGTTACACAGCTAGTTATAACAAAGACGTAGATGATTGGATACTTGTAGACTAAAGGCCAGCACGCCTTTGTTAGCGCATGCGTGTCGCCTGTGCCTAATTAGCATAGGTTGTCCTTACCTCAATCAAGATGTCTACTGACGTCGGCATGACAAAGGAGACATCTGTTAATCCCTTAATCCAATCAATCCGGATTCAGATAATAGACAGTTTCTGCTAGAGTTAAACAAGGTTCCTCCTGAATGACATTATTTTTTGTCCTGTTTTTTTTATTCTATTCCATGGCATGTCCTGGGACAAACCATGGAATAGTTTTTCTAAAATCTAAAGTCTAAAATTTAATCTCTCACCTCAATATTTCTGCGAAATCGTGTTCATCTCCGTTTCATACTTGCTCAGCACATCGTATATTCTTTTGATATCGGCATCTTCGATCGTTGATCCGTATTCTTTTCTCACCAGGTCCAGCGTGGAGGAAACGATCCTCTTCGCCTTCGCCTGATCGCCATCCCGGTAAGTTTGGGCCATGTCTTTCAAGCCTTGCGCCATCAGGGCAATGAAGTAATTTTTCTTCACTTCTTGATTCTTCAGCATCTGCCAGGATTTTGGATCTGTCCTTACCTGCAGCACCGCGCTTGCTTCCAGGGTTTCATCTTTCTTTTTCTTAACATCCCTGTATTTTAATTTTGTCCGTACCGTCAGGGCTTTTCCGCTCAGAGCTTTATTTGCTGAAAACCTGATCAGCACGACCTGGGTCAAACCATTATTCATATTCTCCAGGTTGACCAGCACTTTGCGGCTTTGCATAAAAGGTTTGTAGCCGTAGATCTTTTCAATATTCAATCCGTCTTCGTAGGTGATTTCCAGCTCGACCTCCCTGGCCACCGGTGACAAAAGGCTTTCGATCTCATCGACAAATACTTTCTGGATGTCTTCTGAGTTATTGATAAAATGGATGGAATTTTTCTGGCTGTCTGCCAGCGGCCTGGCCAGGTTCTCGTTGAAATCCAGTCCGACGCCTACGATGGTAAAGGAAACAGGATTCTGTTTCTGCCAGGCATTGGCGTTTCTGATGATGCTTTCCGTATCGACATCGCCTGTATTGGTTAAAGCATCGGTAAGCAGGATGACTTTGTTGGTATATTCTGCATCATAATTTTTCAATACTTCTCTATAGCCTAAAACAACCCCGCTGTTCAGGTCTGTGGAACCATCGGCATGAATTCCATCGATGATGCCGAAGATCGATTGATCGTTACCTAATACTCTGGAAGGATAGAGGATGCCGGCACTTTCGTTGAAGACTACAATGGAGATCATATCCTGTGGCCTTAATCTTTCCACCAGCTTTCTGCAGGCTTTGCGTGTATTTTCAATGCGGTCGCCCTGCATAGAACCGCTTTTGTCAATGACCAGGCAAAGGTTGAGGGGAGCGGCATCGGAAATCCCGTTCATCTTTTGGGTGGTAAAGCCGATCTGAAGCACCGCTTCATTTCCGCCTGCAGGAATTTCTTCATTGGCCCAGCGGAGATCCATATGAAGGTTTTGTCCGGCCGAAGGCATGGGTAGGATATGCTTGTGGTAGTTCACATATTCTTCCACCACGACTTCTTCAGGAAGAGGGATCATCAGGTGGTCAGACTTCATTTTACCCCTTGCATACGCTGCATTGGAATAGCCATACTGAGCCCGGATTCCGGAGAAATGCAGGCAAAAGAAAATCAGCAATAAGACGGATTTGTGTACATTGCGGGACTTGAAATATGATTTTTTCATGTTCTTGTTAGTTGGGATTTAATACGTTGTTAAATTTTAATCTTGCGCTAAGTACGGTTGAGGTCGGCCGTTTTCTTTGTAAGACCGCTGTAAAGGCCTTGTAAAACGTTTTACAAGGCTTTTACAAAGCATGAAAGGCAGTATTGCTTAAATTTGTACCAATGATTGAAGTTGAAATACAGGCATTCAGAAAATTGAAGAATAAAGTGGAGCAGCAGTTCCGGCTGAGGTATCCTGAATGCACCAAAAGTATGGAAAGCTGGACGGGCCAGGAGATCGTCAATTTTCAGGAAGAATTGTCCTTAAAGGTCAATGGACGGATCAGCGAAAAGTGGTTTTACACCCACATTAAAAATGAAACGCCGGGTAAAATTCCGCGCATTGACATTCTGAACCTGCTGAGCAAATATGCCGGATATGCGGGTTGGACTGATTTCATGCATCAGGAAAAGGAGCCGACGGAGAAAGAAGAATCTGTTCTTCCGGAAGCAAATCCGGTTAAAGAGAGAAAGAATCGTATTCCTGTCTATGCGATGATTTCTGTTCTTCTTCTGGCAGCAACGGCCTATATCATCATCAAACCTGCAGCGGACAAAACGCAGAAAGAATACAGGTTCTGTTTTACCGATGCCTATAAAGGTACTGCGATTACAGAATCACCGGTAGAAGTAACGGTACTGAAAGAAAACGAATCTCCGATAGTCAGGAAATCGGATGCTACGGGATGCCTGCTTTTGAATGAGGAAGAAAAAATAAAACTGCTGATCCGCTGCCGGTATTACAAAACCGATACCCTGGTTCGCATTTATAAAGAGCATATGGAAACCGAAGAAATTAAGCTCAAGCCCGACGACTATGCGCTGATGATCCATATTTTTTCACAAAGCGGTATGGCTGACTGGAAAAAGCGAAAGGAGCAGCTCAATGGCATGATTGCCGATGAAGCGAAGATCTATCAGGTGTATCAGCAGCAGGACGGGATGGAGTTGTACAACAAAGAAGAATTTATCGATAAACTCACCATGCCTTTGAAGAGTCTGGGAAAGATCGAGATCCTGGAAACGGAATATAAAAATGATCAGATTGTTCTGATGCGGTTTAAACAAGACGATAGTCATGAAAAATAAAATACTATTACTCGCTCTTACTTTTCTGTGTAGTACATTATCGCTGGCCCAAAACGCGCAGAGAGATCCTCTGGAAAATACCTTTGTGAAAGAAAATCTTTCAGCCCGGGACTTGCAGGTTTTTGAGCTCAGAGCCCAGCAGAAGCTGAAAGATTATGCCAATTATATTGAGATCATCAGCGATAAAAATTTTGATGCCGAGCTGCGTAAAGAAGCAGCAGGTTCAGCGCTCAGGCTTTTCTCCGGGCAGGATGTAACGGTGCATGAGACGCTGAGCGGAGGCAAAGCAAAGGAATGGAAGCTCAGCGATTATCTTAGTAAGCTCAATGCATCTGCTTATAAAAAGATCGTTTCACAGATAAGTAATCTTGTTCTCGCAAAACCTATGGTGAAGCAGGCGGAGAATAGTTATAAAGGAGAATTGTCCTATACGCAGATTACCAAAGGGTATGATGATAAAGGCAAAGAAGTCTTTTCTGTCAAAGCAGAAAAGAAAGCGGAGGTGATCCTCAAAAAAGTAAAGAAGCAGTTTGGCCGGGAGACAGAAGAGGTATGGGAGGTTTTTCTGGGGAGGATTAATTAATTTTCAATGACCTTATAGGTTTAGCTTGGCGTCATTGATAAATGCGAGTTTGTTAAAACCTATAAGGCCTGAGACATTTTAATTTTTAACTAGCTTCACCATCTTCTTATCACCGCTCTTTTTTTCAATTTGCAGAATGTAGGTTCCTGCAGGCAGGGAAGAAAGTTCTGCTGTCCACCCGGACGTGTTTTGTCTGAAACCAGCGTTACAGGTTTTCCCCAGCATGTCGGTCAGCGTAAACAGGTACTCTTCCGGATGGTTGCCGGTTTCTATATAAATTATATCGGCGGCAGGATTGGGATAAATCTTAAAATCATTCGATAAGATATCCCCGAACCTTACCTGCACGACAGGACTCATTGAATAGTTGCCGTCACGGTCCATTTGCCTCAGCTGATAATAATTTCTTCCAGCGAGCGGAGACTGGTCGTTAAGCTCATAGTTCTGTATGGAGTTCCCATTTCCCTGCGCGCTTACAAATCCGATGCTTTCCCAACTGCTGCCATCGGGGCTTCTTAAAACTTCAAAGCCTGTATTGTTTTCTTCTGTGGCAGTCGACCAGTAAATATGGTTGTATTGATTGCTGATATTTTGTGCGGACAAGCTTATGAGCGATACGGGCAATGTCGGACAAACCTTGTAAACGATCACCGTGTCGTTCGGTACATTGAAAGATCTTCCGTCAGTAAATGTGACTGTCTTCGGTCCTTTGCCCTTGGGCATATAGATCATGTAATGCTTGCAGAGGCCTTTGGTGAAAACCTGGTATGCCGTGATGTCGGCTCTCACGGTCGCATCAATAGTTCCCACACTGTCGAAGGTATGATCCCATTGATAGTTGAACGCATATTTGTTGGCAGCCCATCCTCCGCTGTTCGCGTTGAAGGCTGCAATAGCACCTGCAGGATTATGTACCGCTTGCTGTGCGTTAATCGTTTCTCCCCAGCCTCCCCAGGTTCCATAATTTCCGCTGATCTGAGAATAGTCGTTGGCGGCGCCCGCTACATCTGTGCCCAGCCAGGTGGATGCCCCTGTAGCCGGCAGGTAGGTGATGCCATGAATATATTCCGGATTGGTACCGAAGAAGGTCGCATAATTTCCGCCCCAGTTATAGAGCATGGTCAGGTGTCGGTGTGTATAAGCAGTGGCATAAGGAGAACCATTCACAGCTCCGTTGACGTCAAACCAGTATTGCCTGGCCGCTTCGGTTTCGGTCACATACAGAAGTGCTCCCAGATCCCGCATCGTATAATTTCCGCTGACTGCTGCCGTAGCTTCTCCCCAGAGCAAAACGCCGGCAGCGAAGTTGATCGCTTCCGAAACGGATTCCTGGTTGGTGGCTTTGGCATCGGCCCATGAATGTCCCGCATAAGGGTCAAAATATTTCAGGTAGGGAAACCAGGGCTTCACCGTACCATTTGCACCCGGGTCGACCATGTCCTTGGTTTCATTGTCTATGGAACGGATCACCGTTTCCACCATTGGTCCGTAGTTGGTAATAAATGCTGCATCGTATCGTGCCAGAATAGCGGCAGCCATCACAATATAGCCGATATGAAAATGGGCGTCCACCATGGTCCCGGAACTTCCGAAGCCATTCGGGTAGTGCGACATATGGTTGAACAGCGGACTGTATCCGAAATAGCGGTTGTAATTGGCGTCGTTGGAAACAAGCCAGTCCTGCAGCCTGCTTCTTAACTCATTCAGAATCGTATTGAAAGCCGCAATGTTCCCGATCTGTTTGGCGATCTGCAGATTCGTGGTCAGCTCCATGAATTCATCTTTGTTGTATCCGTCGGCTGCTGTGGGCATAGCCGCAACGGTGGCAGCATAGTTCGTAATATAGGTATTCAGGGTTGTCTTGTTACCGGTATTGGCCCAGGCCAGGTTCGGAAGTATGCCCAGGTTTGGCATCTGTGTCTGAAAGCTATTGGAGTTGACCAGCTTCATGTTGCCTCTGGGAGAACCATACTGCAATCCTGTGTATAAAGCGCCAGCAGCTTCGGGGGAATAGAGCCACTGGTGTCTGTAAAGGGCTTGGAGCGTACCCGTATTGGCAGCACCATACACGTTGGTGGTGGTGATATCGAAATGAGTCGTAAGCATGGCATTGGCCTCGCTGTAGGAATAGGTATGGTTGGTCTGGGTGATGAAGTTAAAGGCATGCTGGGCAAAGAGATCCAGGGTTGCCTGGCTGGCATCGGGCAGCACGGCGACTGCTACGAATTTTGAAGCGTCGGGAATGTCGGCATTAAAGTTGGCGCTGAAGGAGCCGGGACCTCCGCCCACACTTCCCGCATAGCCTGGAATCGTAGTGCCTCCGATGGTGGTTCCGGGAGGGAAGAACAAGCCGATAATACCCTGGGTCACTGCGGAGTTCTGTGGATCTGCTGTAATAGAAAGAGCATGTACGTTGGCATCGGTATAGATTGCGTTGATCTTCGATGTTCCCTGGTTGAAGAAGTTCATGTCGGTGTTGCCTGTTCTTTCCAGAAAAAGATAAGGACAGCCGCTGGCAGTCGTCGCTTTAAGCACATCGCCAGCAAAAGTCTGGCGGAAGACGGCATGCCAGTCACCATACCCATCTACCTGGGTGGAGGTCGAGTTTTGACCGATGAAGCCGACTCTCATATGTGTGAGCACCGGACCGTTATTTACCTGGTTGGCGGCGCTTACGCCTCCGTTGGCATTGGGGCGGGTTTCAATTTCGAAGCCCGCATTGACGGCCGTCAGGATCATCGGGTAGGGATACATTCTTTCCGAATGCCGGTCTCCGCGGTCTGTCACTTCTCCGTCTGTACCGTCTCCCAGGTTTACATTCCACAAAGCGGAAGTCCACCATTGATGGCTTTGAAAAGGCCCCGTATAGCCAGGACCTTTTGTGATGAATGCTGCACCAGCCGCTCCGCCTCCGATTACGTCGAAGGTATTCACCCCGGTATAATCGTCGGGAGGTAGGGTGAGGTTGTAGCTTCCGGTAGCTCCGCCGGGAAATACCTGCTGGGCAAAAGCACTTGCTCCGGACAGTAAAATCAATGCCATTTGAATGACAATTTTCATAAGAATTTTTCTAAGGGTACACAGGGAAGCTAAACCAATACTTATACAGAGCAAGAGAAATTGTAAATAAATACGGAATTAGTTTGATTATTTTAATTTAACTATTTTGATATTTTACGCCATGCACACCGTAAAATGTGCTTAAATAATAAAATAGTACAGGTCTTTAACTTGAATTTTTCGCTTTATTATCCCTGATGTTTTAAGTAGTATTTTAATGAAATATTTTAAATTTTTATCAAAATATTCCTTTTATACATTTGGCGCAATGGTAACCAAAGCAGCAGAACCCAGACGAGGGCCATTGACAGGGAGGCATTATAAGGGTTCAGCCAGGAAGCAAAAAGATGTTCATAAAGCCAGGTTTTCAGATCGGTATCTCCCACGTGAATTTCTCCGATAGCCCGGGCAGTAAGTTCGGCTACAAAATAGGCTGTAATGGCATTGGACCCGAAGGTCAGGAAGGGTTCGGTCCAGCCTTTTTTTATCTTCACCACATCCAGGTAATAATAGCTGATGGCCAGGCAAACCATGGCGATTCCCCCTGTGTAGAGCACAAAAGCGCTGCTCCATAAGCTCTTGTTGATAGGAAAGAAGGGGTTCCAGATCAGGCCGCCGACAATCAGGGCAAATCCGGCAATAAAAAGTCCGATCACTTTATCCTTTTGTTCTCTCACGGTCAGGAGCCATTGTCCGGTCAGGACTCCTGCCAGTCCGGTGACTATGGCAGAAATTGTTCCCAGCAGACTTTCGGGGTCCCAGGTTTTAGACTGCTGCCAGAGATGGCCAGGCATCACAAGGCGGTCCAGCCAGGCTCCAAGATTGGTTTCCGGCTCCAGGCTTGCATGGGCCAGTCCGGGCATGGGCACAAAGCACAGGAGTATCCAGTAGAGCAGGAGCAGGAATGCAGAAATAATAATGAGTGCTTTTCTGCTGCAGCTGAGGTAGAGAAAGGAGCAGAGGCAAAAAACAAGGGCGATCCGCTGGAGCACACCGGGAATCCGGATGATGGAAAAATCGAAATAGGGAAAGCCGTTCAGAAATAAGCCCAGCGCGAACAGAATAGCGGTCCGCTTTAGAATTTTCAGATAAATACCTTTTCGGTCTCCTGACTCTTTGGCTTTCAGCATGGAAATGCTGATGGAGATACCGGCGATAAAGAGGAAGAAGGGAAATATAAGATCGGTAGGTGTGCAGCCGTCCCAATGTGCATGCTGGAAAGGTGCATAAATATAATTCCAGGAGCCGGGATTATTGACCAGGATCATGGCTGCTACGGTCAGCCCTCTGAGGAAGTCCACCGAGCTCAGACGTTCCGTTCTATTCTGCCCTGCAGCCATTGTTATTTAGAATACATTTTTTGCAAAGCCTGCCACAGCGCTTTTTTGCGGGAGACATCGGTGTCAAGCACAGCCAGGCTGTCTGCCAGCAAAATTTTTCCTGAGCCGGTTTCCAGCACTTCGTATTTGCGCGCTTCAGCGGTCTGTTCAGAAACCACATTAAAGCTGATCAGGTTTTTAGCCTCTATGTTTTCGGGAAATTCTATGCCTGTGATGATCTTTATCTTTTCAATATTCAATCCTACGGCCTGAAGAATCTTGCCCAGAAGCTCCTTTTGAGATGGGTTAGGCTCTATATCCGATAAAACCAGGTGATCGAACTGCTTAAGCTCTTTCTGAGGCTTTGCGGTTGTTTTAGGGGTTTCCTGAAGTTCTGGTTTCTCCGGCAAAGTCTTTGTTTTTGAAGTTTCTCCTGCTTCGGGGATCAGGTATATGTCGTCTGTATAAATTTTTGAAAGAAGTTCTGGAATTATCATGAAGTAATTTAAAACTAATTATGATTTTTTAAAAGTTTGTAAGAATAAGGAATAGCCGTACTTTTGACTTTTTAAAATTAATACTGATATACATGAAAGGTCCCATTTCACAATTTATAGAAAAGCATTACCTGCATTTTAATTCCGCCGCTCTGGTGGATGCAGCCAAAGGATACGAAACCCATCTGCTGGAAGGCGGAAAAATGATGATTACCCTCGCCGGTGCCATGAGCACAGCGGAGCTTGGTAAATCACTGGCAGAAATGATCCGCCAGGATAAAGTGCAGATCATTTCATGCACCGGCGCCAACCTGGAAGAAGATATTATGAATCTGGTGGCTCACAGCCATTACAAAAGAGTGCCTCATTACAGAGATCTGAGTCCGCAGGACGAATGGGATTTGCTGGAGAATGGCTTTAACCGTGTAACCGATACCTGTATCCCGGAGGAAGAAGCCTTCCGGAGAATTCAGAAGCACATTTATAAAGAATGGAAGACCGCAAACGATAGCGGAGAACGTTTCTTTCCACATGAGTTTATGTACAAGATGCTCCGCACAGGAGAGATGAAGCAATATTACGAGATTGATCCTAAGGACAGCTGGATGCTGGCTGCCTGCGAGAAGAATCTGCCAATCATCGTACCGGGATGGGAAGATTCCACTATGGGAAATATTTTTGCTTCATACTGCATTAAAGGAGACATCAAATCAACGACGATGAAGTCGGGAATTGATTACATGACCTGGCTGGCCGACTGGTACACCAAAAATTCTTCAGGTAAAGGTGTTGGCTTCTTCCAGATCGGAGGAGGTATAGCGGGCGATTTCCCGATCTGCGTGGTACCGATGCTTTACCAGGATATGGAAATGCACGATGTTCCTTTCTGGGGCTATTTCTGCCAGATCTCCGATTCCACCACCAGCTACGGATCCTATTCCGGAGCTGTGCCTAATGAAAAGATCACCTGGGGTAAGCTCAGCACGACGACGCCGCGGTATATTGTTGAATCAGATGCCACGATTGTTGCTCCTCTGATGTTCGCATGGATACTGGGATGGTAAAGAATGCTGAATTTTAAATTTTGAATGGTAAAAAAAGAAGCGCGGAGAAATCCGCGTTTCTTTTTTTATGAGGAATACCAGTGTTTTTTAATTCCAGTGAATGATTCCATTTAATTCAATTTGAAATTCAAAGTTTCCCCCTATACATCAGTCCCACTAAAAAATGCCTTAGCAGTCCGTCGGGAATAGTTTTGCGGGCAATGAACGGTCTTGCGGCTGTAAGCTCAAAGGTATTATTCTTGTTGAGATTGAAATCGATGGAGGCAGTCCCGTTCAGCGTAAGACCTTTTGATCCGTCCAGAGAGATTCTTTGTCCGGATGCATCCGCATAGCTGTCGTTACCAAGATGGTATATCGGAAGCAACCCAGGTCTGAAAGCCAGCTTGTATTTTTCCAGTCTGAGATTATAGGTAAGCCTTGCAAGTATATCGGCTTTTCTCTGATAACCGTTTGTGGGCAGATAGTTCAATCCCAGTTCATTTGGAAATGAATGGGGAGCGGGTATAAACCCATTGTGGTTAGCGTTGATAAGAGGCTGCTGATAACCCAGGCTTAAACCAATGCCTTTATATATCAGACTATAGCCTGCGATCAGGTCGTAGGTGCCCAGACTAAGCTGATACACCATGGGTAATGGATTTCCAAAGTTCTTTGCATTGGCATGATTTAATGGAATTTTCATACCCAGCACGATAGAAGATCTGCTGGTACCAGAAAGGTTTAAGCGGTAGGAGGAACTGAGAAAAAGATCGCTGAGACCAGCATTTTTCGCCAGCTCACCCTGTATCGATGTCATCGTCATTTTTACAGAACAGGAAATCCTTTTGCCGATCCCGCTGTTGAATTCTGCGAAATAAGTATAAACATTTGTTTTTTGCTCTCCTATACCATAGAATATTCCTGTCAAAAGAGAAGCAGAATGGAGAGAATCCTTTGCTGTATTACCGGGATAGTTTTTAAAAGAATTGATTGTACACACGCCTGCATCGCTGCAGCCCTGAGCATTAACTCCGGCATAAATGCTCTTGAAGAATATAATAAGAAAGATAGTTCTCAGCTTCATGGCTTATGAACGCAAATTATAAAAATGCGGATTGATCATGATGGATTAGAATTCACAAACAATAGAAGATCAGCCGAATAATACGGCTTCGCCTGGCCATCGTTTAACAATTTAAGCAGCAGGCAGGTTATATTATAAATCCATAGCGGATTGTTTTTTCACTAAACACATTCAATCATGGGAAATCTACTTTATGTAATCGCATTAATTCTGGTTATTGGCTGGCTGATCGGCTTTGTAGGCTATCAGGCTAGCGGCATCATCCATATCCTGCTGGTGCTCGCTGTTGTAGCCTTTCTGTTAAGAGTTATCAGAGGAGCATGATCATAAAAAAAGCAGGGCGCTTAGCTGCCCTGCTTTAAATCAAATATAGAACGCAGTTCGCTGGCATCATCAGGCTTCATTCGGCCTGCCAGAATCAGCCTCAGCTGTCTTCTTCTCAGCGCACTTTTGTAAAATTCTTTTTCGATATCGGTTTCAGGAATCAGTTCGGGTACATCAATCGGGTTTCCCAGCTGGTCCACCGCCACAAACGTAAAAAATGCTTCATTGCTTTTTACCTTGGTGCTGCTTGGAATGTCTTCAGCCCAAACTTCAATATGCACTTCCATCGACGAGTTGAATGCTCTGGTTACTTTGGCATTCAGGGTAATAACATTTCCCAGCTTGATCGGGGCGGAGAAAGAAACATTATCGACCGAAGCGGTGACTACAATCCTGTTCGAATGCCTTTGTGCCGAGATGGCCGAAACAATGTCCATGAGGTGCATCATTCTTCCGCCCATCAGGTTATTAAGGGTATTGGTATCGTTGGGAAGAACCAGCTCGGTCATGGTCACCAGCGATTCCCTGGCATGCTTACTTTTTTTCATGGGTATAATTTTTAATTCAGTCAATCGGAATTCAGACAATCATTTCCATCCGTCCTGACCTTTCAAAGGTACGAATTTAAAATAGCCAAATTCTTTTTCTGTAACCTTCCCGTCTTTGCTCTTACTGATCCGGAGCATTTTCTGACTGTCTGTGTCGCCTACGGGTATCACCAGTATTCCTCCGGGCGCCAGCTGGCTCACCAGTTTTTCAGGGACGATGGGTGCGCCTGCGGTCACGATAATTTTGTCGTAAGGCGCAAATTTGGCTATGCCCTGGCTTCCGTCTCCGCAGAAGGTATCTACCTTATAGCCCATAGATCGGATCATAGCTGTAGATCTTTCATAAAGCCTTCGGATGTACTCAATGGAATAGAGCTTTACCCCGAGTTCGGCCAGTACACAGGCCTGATAGCCGGATCCCGTACCCACTTCAAGGACTTTATCACCTTTGCGGATCTGCAAAAGTTCTGTCTGAAAAGCCACGGTATAAGGCTGTGATATGGTTTGTCCTTCTTCAATAGGAAAGGCCTTATCCTGATAGGCATGGCCTTCCAGAGCCGTTTCAAAAAAGAAGTGTCTGGGTACTTTCTCAATGGCTTTAAGCACCTGCTCATCCTTGATTCCTTTTTCAGCGAGCTTCTTAACAAGCTGCTTCCTTTGTCCCTTATGCTTATAGCTGTCTTCCATGATTCTGTGCTTACTGATTGAATGAAACAATTTTCATTTAACCCTTAAATCAGTTTTTTATCTAATATTATATACCTAAATTTCAATTCAGCATTTATACGCTTCGTATATAAGCTGCCTTTAACACGAATGAATTCCTCGCAAAGTTGAAAAAAAAGTATCAAATTCTAAGATATATATTTTTTGATCTGATCTCGGCGGTTATTGCCTGGATCTGTTTTTTCATGGTGAGGAAATACCTGCTGGGTGAGACCATTACAAACCTTCCCGCCGAACTTTTTTTTAATGCGCTCCTGATCGGCGGATTCTGGGTAGCGTTTTATTCCCTCTTTGGTTTTTATTCGGATATCTATAAAAAATCCCGAACACGTGAGTTTCTGCGCCTTCTCTCGGTTACTTGTCTGGGCTCGATCGTTATTTTTTTTCTGCTTCTGCTTGATGACAAAGGGGTGCAGAAGTATCAGGAATACTATAAGACATTTTCGGCCTATTTCTGTCTGCAGTTTTGTGCTACGGCATTTCTGAAAATGCTGGAGATTACCCGGGTTAAAAACAGAATCCGTTCAAAAAAGATCCGGTTCAACACCCTTCTTGTAGGAAGCAACGCCATGGCCAAGGATATCTACGAGGAGATCGAAAAGAGCTATGAAATACTCGGACTGAATTTCATAGGCTATGTGCATATCAATGAAAATATGCCACATCTTTTTAATGGATCGCTTAAAAATTTAGGAGATTACAAAGAAATTGCTAATATTATAAAACGATGGGAGGTCAATCAGGTAATAATTGCCATTGAATCCTCAGAACATCAGAAAATTTCTGACATTTTATCAAAAATGGAAAGCTCCGATGTTCGCATCAGTATTATTCCAGACATCTATCAGTTATTAATCGGTTCAGTAAAAGTGAGTCAGGTTTTTGATATTCCGCTGATTGAGATCAATAAGGATCTTATTCCTGTATGGCAAAAAGTTCTTAAAAGAGCTTTGGACATTTTCGCTGCAATAGCCGTGTTGATACTTGGTTCTCCTTTTTATCTGGCCGTCTCTCTGGCTACCAAAATGACTTCTAAAGGACCTGTGATCTTCTGTCAGCATCGTATCGGTAAAGACGGTGTTCCCTTTAAAATGTATAAATTCCGAAGTATGGTGGTCGATGCCGAAAAGGCCGGACCTTCATTATCCTCTCAGGATGACCCCAGAATTACACCCTGGGGCCGCTTTATGAGACGTACCCGAATCGATGAATTCCCACAATTTTATAATGTGCTGATCGGTGAGATGTCTCTGGTCGGACCCAGACCCGAAAGAGAATTCTTTATTCAACAGATTGTCAAAGTAGCACCTCATTACAGGCACCTGCACCGGGTTAAACCTGGTATTACATCGCTGGGACAGGTTAAATTCGGCTATGCGGAAAATGTGGATCAGATGGTGAGAAG
>JBJMLY010000475.1:0-5201 GCA_045805025.1 Cytophagaceae bacterium
AACCGAAGTAAACTTCTCCAAAATCAATATGGACTTTGTGCTTGGCAACAAGATCATGTTCGGCACGGTAAACGCAAGCTATCATCACTTCAGCCTTTCCGTGAAAGACATCGGCTACGGTATGCAACTGTATACAGGCTGGATGGAGAAAATGATCACCCATGAGCTTAAGGGACTCGATCAATACGAAAAAGCCATGTACCTGCTGAATAATTCAGCCAAAGAGAATGCGCTGAAGATCGTTATTAAAGTCGCTGATATATAATCAAACCCAAACATCAAAATACAAAAGACAATATTCCTATTATTTGCTTTTTGTGCTTTGAGATTTTTTTTAGGATTCATAAACGTTAAGAGTTTAAGCGATTGAATAATCATCATTGAAAACTCAAAATTTAAAACTGAAAATTAACCTAACATGCCTACAGTTGAAAAAAAGAGATTAGAGGATTGTAAAGATGGCCGTCCATGGAAAAAATGGGGGCCGTACCTGACCGAAAGACAATGGGGTACCGTACGTGAAGATTATAGTCCGTCGGGCTCTGCCTGGGAATATGTTACCCATGATCATGCCCGCAGTAAAGCCTACCGCTGGGGCGAAGAAGGAATTGCAGGCATCAGCGACGACAAACAGCTGCTTTGCTTTTCCATGGCATTCTGGAACTACAAAGACCCGATCCTCAAAGAACGGATTTTTGGTCTGACAGGAAACGAAGGAAACCACGGCGAAGATCCGAAGGAATACTATTACTACCTCGACAGCACACCGACGCACTCGTACATGAAAATGCTGTACAAATATTCGCAGCACACGTTCCCTTATTCTTTGCTGGTCAATGAAAATAAAAGAAGAGGAAGACACGAAGCGGAATTTGAGCTCGTAGACACCGGAGTGTTTAATGAGAACAGATATTTCGACATTTTCGTCGAGTATGCCAAGGCAGACATGGATGATATCCTGATCAAGATCACTGTCTGCAACCGGAGCAAGGAAGATGCGAAACTTGCCGTATTGCCTACCATATGGTTCAGAAATACCTGGTCATATATGCCAGAAACTTCTGCTCCAAAAATGTATGTGGCCGACGAGAACTCCATCAGAATGGATCATCCGGTCCTTGGAGATTATAACCTCTATTGCCAGGAAGGCTCTCAGCTTCTTTTCTGCAACAATGAAAACAACAGCCGGAAACTTTACAACTGCGAGCATCCTGACAGCAAATATTTTAAGGACGGGATCAACGAATACCTGATCAGCAGTGACAAAGACGCTATCAATCCCGACAGGGAGGGGACTAAGGCTTCGGCAAAATACGACATTACAGTACCGGCCGAAGGAGAGTATGTAATCAAGCTGAGACTGACCAATAGAATACTGCATCAGCCTTTCGGTGATTATGATGTGCTGTTCAAAGACAGGAAAAACGAAGCGGATGAATTCTACAACGATATACAAACCGGTATAACGGATGAAGATCTGAGAGACGTGCAGAGACAGGCCTTCGCCGGAATGATGTGGGGCAAGCAATTTTATTATATGGATGTGGCTACCTGGATTGACGGTGATCCTGGTCAGCTTCCGCCTCCCGAACAGAGAAAGAGCGGACGAAACTCACACTGGCGACACATGAACAATGCCGATGTTATCTCCATGCCCGACAAGTGGGAATATCCATGGTACGCGGCCTGGGACCTTGCATTCCACTGCATTCCTATCGCCCGTATCGACCCTGATTTTGCCAAAGCACAGCTGATCCTCTTCCTGAGAGAATGGTATATGCACCCGAACGGACAGATCCCGGCTTATGAATGGAACTTCGGAGATGTAAATCCTCCGGTACATGCCTATGCCGTGCTGAGAGTATTCCAGATCGATAAGAAAGTGCGAGGCGACGACGGCGATCTTGAATTCCTGGAGCAATGCTACCACAAACTGCTACTGAACTTTACCTGGTGGGTAAACCAGAAAGATACCGAAGGTAATAACATCTTTGAAGGCGGGTTCCTCGGATTGGACAATATCGGAGTATTTGACAGAAGTAATGCACTGCCTACAGGCGGTTATATCGAGCAGGCCGATGGTACCAGCTGGATGGCCATGTATTCCCTGAATATGCTGCGTATGTCGCTGGACCTGGCTATTCATAAGCCCGTTTATCAGCATACCGCTTCCAAATTCCTGGAGCACTTCCTGTTCATTGCAGGAGCCCTGAATAACATTGGCAGCACCAACGTGCCGCTCTGGGACGATGAAGATAATTTCTATTACGATATCCTCCATACACCGGATGGAAAAACAGCCAGGCTGAAAGTGAGATCCATGGTCGGACTTATCCCTTTATTTGCTGTGGAAACGCTGAAACCTGAAGCGCTTGTGAAGCTCGACTTCTTCAGAGAAAGACTTGAGTACTTCCTGAAAGACCGTCCGGATCTGGCCAACCTTGTATCACGCTGGACCGACCCCGGAAAAGGAGAGACCCGTTTGCTTTCACTATTGAGAGGATTCAGAATGAAGCGTCTGCTCAAGAGGGCGCTTGATGAAAGTGAATTCCTTTCTGAATATGGAATCAGGGCCTTGTCTAAGTTCCATAAGGATAACCCGTATAACTACTACCATAACGGCACAACGTTTTCCGTAGGTTATCTTCCTGCAGAATCGGATTCAGGACTGTTTGGAGGAAACTCTAACTGGAGAGGCCCGATCTGGTTCCCGGTGAACTACCTGATTATCGAATCCCTGCTGAAATTCCATACCTATTATGGTGACGATTTCAAGATCGAATATCCGACAGGCTCCAACAATTTCATTACCCTGAAAGAAGTAGCAGCCGAGCTGAGCAAGCGACTGATGAAGATCTTCACCAAGGATAATGAAGGAAAGAGAGCGGTATTCAACCACAATAAGTTCCTGCAGGCAGATCCGAACTTCAAGGACTATGTACTCTTCTACGAATACTTCCATGGAGACGACGGCTCAGGAATCGGCGCCAACCACCAGACCGGCTGGACCGGCCTGATCGCCGACATGATCCATAAGTTTTCGGATAAGTATTAAGTTAAATTTTACGAACGCTCCAGAATTATTTCTGGAGCGTTTTGTTTTCTGTCATACTGAGCTGAGTCGGAGCATTCTTTCTTATGGCTAAAGCCTTCGACTCCGTTCAGGCTGATAAGAAAGAAGAACGAGTGGTATATAAATTCAGTTGAGATATGCTATAGTGAAATTGTTTTTAAAATATGAGAGTCCTGCTTTTCTTCAAATTCAAAAAATGGCAAATTATTAAGAAATGATAAGAGCTTTATTGTCATCTTAACTTTAACACCCTAACACTTTTCGCACTTTAACACAGTTTTCATATCTTCACAGCTTACACCAAAGCAAATGTCCGACTCCGAATCGTTAACATCCGTCATACCTAATAAATTTGAGGAGTTCGGCGTATCCTATCTTAAGAAGCTTAAAACAAAATACCCCGACCTATCGGCCAGCCGGCTGAGCGATGATCAGATGAATGCAAAGATCAGCCGGATTACCTGGATGGCTGCTTTCTGGTCGGGCGTAACAGGCTTTATTTCCGCTTTCCTTTCCGTCTGGGCCACGGATACTTTTTTTGTCAATGCTTCACCGCTGGTCAACTATTCCTGGATGGGACTGACCACAGCGCTTACCGCCTGTCTTGAAATATACATTCTATTTTTAATCGCGCTTCAGACTGTTTATAAAATAGCAGATCTTACCGACATCACGTTCACGACCGATGAAGAAGGGAAGAAGCAGTTCCCCTTCAGCATTGAAAAAATTCTCTCCCGCACAGCGCTGGAACTTTCTGATCCTGCCGACAAAGTTCTGGGTATTGACGCTTTCAAGATGATCCCCAAGTACAAGCTGATGATCATCGGTCTTCTGTATAAAGGCAAGGTAGTCGCGAGCAATGTAATTCTGAGGGCATTTCTTAAAAGGATCTTCGGACGCTCCATCATGCGGGTAAGCGTAGCCTATGTGGCAGCGCCCGTGACTGCTTTATGGAACGGAGCCGTGCTTTACTTCACTGCCATGGAAGCACGTTTGAGAATTTTCGGTTATGTGCTGGCAAACCATGTGGCCAATAACCTGGTGCATGATGAGTTTCTTTTGAAGCTCTCTCCTGAAGCACGTACAGGCTGCATCAGGGCAGTAGCCAATGCCGTCGTGCTTACTCAGAATTATCACCCCAACATGATGGTGTTGCTGTTACGATTAAAAGAACTGCTGAATATTCAGGAGCCTGATAATTATGACGACTGGGATGCCTTCCTTGCTACCCTGGAAAAAGTCACCGAAAAGGAGAGATACCTGCTGCTGGATATCCTTACCATAGCCGCGGCCTTCGACGGCAGAATATCGGGTCAGGAAAAAAAATACCTGAAACAGGCCTACAAAGAAGATTACGATACCTACTTTACCAGACTCAAAAAGCTCACACGTCTTCTGAAACAGGGAAGATTAAAGGAATCCTACGAGCTATGTAAGGTGGATTTTAACGTAGGTTAAGTTATTATTACTAAGATCTTAAGACTTAAAAAACGCTATAAGCGCTGGCCTGTCTGGTGATTTTGGCTTATATTAGTAAGCATTTTCTGTGCGAGCTAAAGAACATCGGCATCAAAAAGACTTCCATCTTCAAATCCATTTTTAGTCCGGCTGTTTCCTCGAAGCAGGACCGGGTGACTTATTGGCGGGAGAGAATATACTATTCCCTGGCCATGGCTTTGTGCATATTCGGATTCATCGCCTATGTGCCCAGCGTGTACCTTTCCGTAAAAGAAGATCTTTGGTCTGTAGCAATCCTTGACACACTGGTGCTGGCAGGGATTGTGAGCATATTTATCTTTAAAAAGATCCCCTATATGATCCGGGTATCGGCCTTGCTGGTCATCCTGTACCTGCTGGGAGTCGCCTTGCTGCTACTGCTGGGTCCCAACGGAGCGGGCCTTATATGGCTTTTTGCCTTCCCCATCCTGACCAGCATACTGGCAGGTCTTGGACCTGCAATTATTGCCATTGCGATCAATGCTATTTCTGTTACGACTCTTGGCCTGCTGAACTTCTTTCATCTGCTGGATAAAACCCTTATGAGCGGGTATTACATCGAAAGCTGGTCGATCATTTCTGTCAATTTCATTTGTCTTAACCTTCTTACCTCTATTCCGATCGCGATGCT
>JBJMLY010000476.1:0-14404 GCA_045805025.1 Cytophagaceae bacterium
ACTCGACGATTTCTTTAAATACCTGGAAGCCAAAAGTCATAAAATTCAGTACCGTGTGATGCTTTCCCGCTACCGGGGACGCACGACTTGTCCGGATTGCAAGGGCACACGCCTGCGTAAAGATGCTTCGTATGTAAAGATTGCCGGAAAGTCAATTACCGATATCGTCTTAATGCCGGTCAGCAAAGCGATCGAGTTTTTCCAGACCATAAAGCTGAGCGATCATGAAAAGAAGATTGCTCAGAGAATTCTGACCGAGATCATGAACAGACTTAATTACCTGGATAAAGTAGGTTTAGGATACCTGACCATGAACCGACTTTCTTCCACACTTTCCGGAGGTGAGTTCCAGCGCATTAAGCTGGCAACTTCCCTGGGCAGCGCGCTGGTAGGTTCGATGTATATACTGGATGAGCCCAGCATCGGACTTCATCCAAGAGATACAGGAAAACTGATTGAAGTGCTGAAAGCCCTGCGCGATATGGGAAACACGGTAATTGTCGTTGAGCATGAAGAAGAAGTAATGCGTGCCGCGGATCAGATCATTGATATCGGCCCGGATGCGGGTTCTCATGGCGGACAACTCATCTTCCAGGGAAATATTGAGGAAATGGATGAAGAGGTAGAGTCTCATACAGCACTCTACCTTTCAGGAAGGGAAAGCATCGCTTTGCCAAAGCATAGAAGGGCATGGTCTGACTTTATAGAAATCAAAGGCGCCCGTGAAAATAATCTGAAAAACATCAGTGTAAAATTCCCTCTGCATGTCTTAGCGATGATCACAGGCGTGAGCGGCTCGGGCAAGTCCACTTTAGTCAAGAAGATTCTTTATCCGGCCATGCAGAAGATCAAGGGCAACCTGGGCGAGTTCACAGGTAAGTTTGACAAGATCGCCGGCAACATTGACGGCGTGACGCAGGTGGAGTTTGTAGATCAGAACCCTATCGGGAAATCTTCCCGTTCGAATCCTGTTACTTATGTGAAAGCCTACGATCTGATCAGAGCCTTATATTCAGAACAGCCGGTAGCCAAAGCAAGAGCCTATAAGCCGGGTCACTTTTCCTTCAATGTGGAAGGCGGAAGATGCGAGGTTTGCCAGGGTGAGGGTACGGTCACCATCGAAATGCAATTCATGGCAGACATCCACCTGAAATGCGAAGGCTGCAATGGCAACCGTTTCAAACAGGAAGTGCTGGATGTGACCTATAAAGACAAAGCCATCAACGAAGTGCTGGACATGACGGTGGAAGAAAGCATTGAATTTTTTAAGGATAAACCAAGGATCATCGAGAAGCTGAAGCCTCTGAATGATGTGGGACTGGGTTATGTACGGCTCGGACAATCATCCAGCTCGCTTTCGGGTGGAGAAGCGCAGCGTGTGAAGCTTGCATCGTTCCTTGGTAAAGGACAAAGCGGAACAAAGGAACATATACTCTTCGTGTTTGACGAACCGACTACCGGACTACACTTTCACGATATCAAAAAACTGCTGGGCGCCATCAATGCCCTGGTGGAGCAAGGCAATTCGGTGATCATCATTGAACACAACGTCGACATGATCAAATGCGCGGACTGGATCATCGACCTCGGTCCCGAAGGCGGTGACAAGGGCGGGGCCGTAACCTTCGAAGGAACGCCCGAGGAGATGGCGAAGCTGAAGAATAATCATACGGCTCGCTATTTAAAGGAGAAGTTGTAGTTGCTGGTTTTAGTTATTTGTATTTAGTCCATACTCGACGGTCCACAGATTATTGATTGCAAATAATTCTATGAAAGTTATACAAGTAACAACCGCATTGCTCTATTCCTTTTTGGACTGATCTATTCTTCTGAGCCAGAATTTTAAATCCCAGTCTTTCCTTTCATGTAATAACCATCCAAGAGTCTTTTCTTCTCTAATTGTACAGCCGGAACATGTTTTAACTATTTCATTCGAACTAGAGGCGTTCACGATAAGAGATTTTTTAGTTTGATCCAGTTTAATTAAGCCCTTCTTTTCGTAATGCTCACATAGTATGACGGCCAAATACTTTATAGAAGGATTTTGGGAATGAATGAGCAAGGGAAGCTCGGCCTTTGAATTAATTGCAATATCTTCCATAAATTTAACCGCCGGTGTTGGTCTCGGAGCCTTGCCACACCCCCAGCCAAGCCGATTTACAATGGAATCTGCTCTTTGTAATAGTTTAATCGAGTCAGACTTTGAAATTATTGGTTGAGCTGACAAGGAAAGATTCAGAATGATCAGAGATGATAAGAAAATATGCTTCATGACTTTAAGATGCATGCCCTCTGTTTTTCCACAGAATTTTATTCGTCCCTATCACTGTTGTGAGGACGAAGCAAATACTGTGGACTATGGTCTATAGACTATGGACTAATAACTAACAACTATAAACAGACAATCAACTACCTTCTCCGAATTCCAATCACATTCGGTACTTCCCAAAACCGATCATTATTATCATTCTCGACGAAGCCCGTTTCATAGCTGCCGAATTTTTCTAATTTCAGTTTAGGATGGTTCACATACATCGAAGCCTCGGGACCGCCTTCCAGGTACATAAGCCTGGTCAGGGATAAAGGAAGTCCCTGAAGAATATTGATGTAGTCGAAGACCCGATAAGGCGAACGTACAAAGATAAAGAGGATATTGCCTTCTTTGTCTTCTCCCAATAAGACCATACTCCATTTTTTCTGCTGCAGCTGCCAGGTATTTTTGCCAGAGCAGTCCATCATGCGCAGCGATTGGGAAAAAGATCCGTACTGTTCCTTTTTCGTTGTCCAGTTCTCGCAGGAAAGATCAATGATATGAGCCTTGGGTAAAGAAGTGTCCTTCGGATTAAAAGCGAAAACAGATTTATAGGCAGGATTCAGACTGGGGTTGTTGATATACTTCCCATTCTTCATATAACCGGTGGAGGTCATAAAATCACCTTCCAGCTTGAACATGCTTGAGTTGACGCAGGCGATCAGGTTGTTTTCTTTGGCCCACGTGTTTGCCGTTTTCTTGTCCGATTTTTTTTGTCCGGCGCAAACCAGGTCAAAGCTGAAATAGGTCGGGTTGATTTTCAGTACGTCGATTTTGGAATCTCCGATGGTTGATTTCACGGGAGAGGCAATGGAAGAGTAGTTCAGCCCTTTTTCGAGTTCGGTCCATTGGATGTTTTGGGCTTTCGTACTGAAAGCGAAGCTTACAGCGAGCAGAAAAATTAGTTTATGCATAAGATTTTTTGTTCATAATGCATAAAGATGCAAAAAAGATACAATGTCTAAGTCATTCGATGCGGCAACCATATGTGAGGACACAAAACCACCCCCTACCCCTCCTTGAAAAAAGGAGGGAAATCCTACCTCTAATAAGCTTTAATTTTTGATTTATAAATTTCGATGCTATCGATACATTGGCTAAATGAGAGAATTCCCCTCCTGGCAGGGCGTCTATTAATGTATGAATGGTTTTGAGGAGGGGTAGGAGTGGTCACCAGTGACATAGCCAATGTACATGTGTCTGAGCCGATAAAAAATAAAGGAAGATCTGTGAACCGTTGACTATGCACTAATCTAACCAACAAATTACTGCGACAAAGCCACCGTCTTCTTCGCCTTGCCCATCATCTTGGCTTCCCTTAGCACGGTTTCTGCGGCCGCTTCGCCTGTTTCGATAGCGCCTTCCATAAACCCCTGCCAGTCCGCAATATGCTCGCCTGCAAAATGCACCCGCTGATGATTTTCTGCCAGGATCGGACGGATTTTAAACCACTGGTCCGCTCCATAGCAGGCATAGGCACCTCTGGAAAATTCATCGTTGCCCCAGTAGTAACCGGCAACTTTGATGATCTTGCTGCTCTGATTGCCGAATGCCGGTTCAAGGCCTTTGGCGACCACATCCTTCCGGTACTGCTCATTCTGCTTGCCGATCACATCCGCTTTATCGCCGATGGTATAGGAAGTAAGCACCCCTTTTTTGCCCGGCTGGTTTTTGGTGGAGTGGAAGTAATAATGACCCATGATATCGGTTCCCATATCGAACGATTCGTCGTTCCAGAATCTTTCGGAAAAGAGCGCCGAGTTTTTGATGATGCGGGCGTATTGAAGGGCGTTGATGGCATCGATCCGTTCTTCGGATAAGCCAGGCTCCCAACTAATTTTGCTCATGGCGAATGTCGGCAGACAGCAGATCACATGCTCGGCTTCGTAAACGGTGTCGCCGGCATATACTTTTACTGTTTTGCCGCTCTGAACCACCCGGCTCACGCGGGTACTCAGTTTGATGTTTTCCATGCCGACGGTTTTAGACATGGCTTCTGCCAGCTTGCCGTTTCCGCCCATGATCCTGAAATCCATTTCGTTCTTGGGGCTGGACTCGGCATATTCAGAAAGGGCTGCGAAGCCCGATACGTGACGGATACTTTCTCCGAAGTCGGTGCTGTCGAAGATCTCGCGGATGTCCAGATCTCTCTGCTCCATACCGTTGTTGACCAGAAATCTCCACCAGTCCTGCTTGTCCATTTTCTTCTGTTCGGCGGGGGTAAGGGCTGGGAATTTTTTGAAGATCTCGGCCAGCTTTTTATTCCATGTTTCGGAATAGGACCATTCGGAGGGTTTGTAGTATTTGCCCTGATACGTAAGGTGTGTATCGAACTGATGGTTCAGCAGGGTAATGTTATATTCTTTGCAGAGCTCCTGGATTCTGGTGTGCGAAGCACCTACCCACTCGGCTCCCAGCTCAACAGTAAGGTTTTCTTCCTGATCGATGGTATGCGTAAATACCCGTCCTCCTATTCTGTTTCGTGCTTCCAGTACGGTTACCTCCATACCTTTCATTCTGAGCATTCTCGCTGCTGCAAGGCCCGAGAATCCTGCACCGATCACCACGGCACGTGGTTTATTGCTGGCGCCAATAATGATTTCGGGCGCTAGTAAAAGTCCGGCAGATAATATACCTGTCAGTTTAATAAAGTCACGTCGGTCGGTCATGCGGTGTAGGGTTTAGGCAAAGATTGTGATTTTTAGGATAAAACGTAAGAGCTGCAGGGAGTTTTGTGAAGTGCTGCTCAAAATCAATCCTTGATTATGAATCGGATATACGGGTAAAATCGGTGTGAAGTTGCTAGTGAGGCTTATTCATCAGGCCGAAATCTGCCGCCATCGGAGGGGCTTGGTGCTCTTTCAGTCTTGCATAAATGCTGGCATTGTAACCGTTGTTCTCCGTATTCGAAATCAGGCCGAGCGAGGCAATTTTCTGATTAAGCGCAGAAGGGTTGATGTGAAGTTCAGCGATTTTGGTAAGTCTGGAATTTTCAAGATAGAGGTGTACGGTCTCTCCGTCGCGTTTCAGGGATTGCTCGGTCAGGATCAGGTAGTCGTAATCATATTCTTCGCGGTGTCTCCGCTCTCTTACTTCCGGGCTCGCGTATTTATCAAAATACTGGTAATCGGATCCTGCCCTTTTTACCGAATAATAATACAAGGCATCGCCTACTACTTTACTGCCTGGAGGGATATGGTCGGCAATGAATTGATCGGCAATCTTCGGGTTTCTTTGATTGGCTGAGCTAAGTACATCCGCCGATTTGAGGGTAGAATAGCAGAGGTTATGGGTGAGCAGAATGGCAACCATATAAAGCATAGGGTTTCGGAAACTCCAGGAAAAATATTCTTCCCGGAAAACGATCATGTAATAGAATGGAATGATCAGCGCCGAATAGGGTCCCCAATCCAGTACGATCACATAAAAAAGCAGGATTACCGCAATCGAAACGCTGATCAGCTGGTCCGGGAATCCCGCCTGTCTTTTGATAAGCCGGTATATCAGACTAAAAGCTGCCACAATGATCAGCACATATTCCTGCCTTGGTATATAAAACCGGCCTCCCAGGAAGTCATGATTCACACCGTTTTCATTGCCCTGCAAAGCGGTGTAATAGTTGAAGTATCCGGCCGGACTTCCGAATGCATAAAACAGCCAGACCGCGTATAGGCATAGAAAGCTCAATCCCCATACGATTAAAGGTCTGTACTGGTCGTCCTTGTAGGCTTTGATCAGCATGAGCATGACGACACCGGCTACCAGCAGGGCAGATCTTGGCGTGGTCATGAGGGACAGAGAAGCTGTTACGGAGGAAAAAATAATATTCTTCATCCCGTCTTTCAGGATAAAATGCAGGCTGAGCAAAGCGAAGAACGTGGCAGTCAGATCCATTCTTCCTTCGTGCATGCTCAGGTTAAAAAAGGGGTCCAGGGCAAAGCAGGCGAGGAATAAAAGTGCAGAGATGCCCAGCTCTTTTTTCTGAAGGATTTTAAAGCATATCCATATACATCCTAATCCACAGAGAAAATTGACGATCCGGAACTGAAAAATTCCAAGTCCGAAAAATTTCACGGAGAGTCCGGTGAGCAAAAAATAAACAGGCCCATAGGTAAGCGCTTCTTTACCTTCCCTTGCGTGCCAGGCAACCTGGGGAACGAAGCTGCCTTTTTCCATAAAGCTCTGGCAGATGCTGGCGAAATAGGTTTCATCAAACCAGGGCAGGGGGTTATAGGAAAGCGTGATCAGATGCAGGAGCAGGTACGCCGCAAAAAAAGCAAAAAAGACAAGTTGAATTTTTCTGCTCATGCTGTCCTTATTCCTTAAACCAGCTGGCGTACATGACATAATTATTGGCAATCCGGTCAATCAGGTCCTTGGTCTGTTCCTGGCTGATGGTTTTTACTTTTTTTGCCGGCACTCCGGCATAAATGCTTCCCGATTCAACTCTTGTATTTTCAAGTACGACAGAGCCGGCAGCGATGATCGAATTTTTTTCAATATGGGCATGGTCCATCACGATAGCTCCCATGCCGATCAGCACATTGTCTTCGAGTGTGCAGCCATGAACAATGGCCCGATGGCCTATGGAAACATTGTTGCCGATATTCACCGGTGCTTTCTGATAGGTGCAATGTATAATTGCTGCATCCTGGATATTTACCTTATTGCCGATATGGATGTAATGCACGTCGCCGCGCACCACGGCATTGAACCAGACCGTGCAATCGTCGCCCATAATCACTTCGCCTACAACCGTGCTGTTTTCGGCCAGAAAAATGTTTTTACCGAAACGGGGCTCAATTCCTTTCACTGCTTTAATTATTGCCATTTTATTCCTAATTTTAAAGAAGGACTTTGGATAAATTTAATCTAAATTATTCATTGCCTGTTAAAAACCAGTTAAAAAGAGCAGGAACATTTTCAGTACCGGTTAAACGGAAGTGTTCAGAAGGCAATTCACATGAAAAAGATCATCGTACTATTTCTGTTGTGCTATTCGGCAAACAGCATGGCTCAGGATTATCAGCTGGGCTCAGGAGTGCTTCTTTACAGGTTTAACGGAAATTATACCGATAGAAATTCCTATCTGTATTCCATTGATCAGACCTCTGTGGTATTCAATCTGATGTTCTCCGGATATTTTCCATTAAAGCAGATAAAGGAAGAATTTTATCTGGGTATCAATCCGAATGCAGGTATGGGATTTCTGAACAATACCTTCTCCGGAGATCTTCCCATTTATGCCACGCTGAGGTATGGTTCAGGCTCTTCCAGTGAATCCCTCAAAGATGTTGGTGTGGCATTCGGAGCAGGAGGAAGATTCAGCGCTTTTTCGACGTACCTGATTAATGCAACCAGCAATTATTCTTCTTTTTTTGTAAGTCCTTCGATCATGGCTCAGGTAAGCTTTACTCCTGCCTCCAATGGCAAGTTCAGCTTAAGGGCCGATTTTACACCACTTCCTGTAAATAAGGATAACGGGAAGTTTGTCGGACAAATCACTCAGTACAATTTTCTTCTGATGCGTACTTTTTAAGTACATCTCAGGAATTATTTAATCAGAAATCAGGTTTTAGTTTATCATACCCTCTTCATGAGCGAATCAAAAAAATTATTTCTTCTAGATGCGATGGCTTTGATCTATCGCGCCCACTTTGCTTTCAGTAAAACGCCCCGTATTAGTTCAACAGGGCTTAATACCAGTGCTGTGCTTGGTTTCACCAATTCATTGCTGGAGGTGATCAACAAGGAAAAGCCGACCCATATCGGGGTTGCGATCGATACGGCTGCTCCCACTTTCAGGCACGAAAATTTTGAAGCATACAAGGCTCATCGTCAGGAACAGCCTGAAGACATCTCCATCGCCATTCCCTACATCAAAAGACTGCTTGAATGCATGCAGATCCCGCTGATCGGAATCGATGGCTTTGAAGCGGACGATGTAATCGGAACCCTTTCAGCCAAAGCCTGCAAGCAAGGTTTCCAGGTCTATATGATGACGATGGATAAAGATTACAGTCAGCTCGTCAACGATTGTGTATTCCTTTATAAGCCTTCTTACCTGGGCAGCGGACATGAAGTCTACGATGTAAAAAGAGTGCTTGAGAAATTCGGAATAAAAAGGGTAGATCAGGTAAGGGATATACTCGGCTTGCAGGGCGACTCCGTGGATAATATTCCCGGAATTCCCGGCATCGGTGAAAAGACCGCTCAGAAGCTGATCGCGGAATTTGACACGGTAGAAAATCTGGTCGCCAATGCGGAGCAGTTGAAAGGTAAGCTGAAAGAGAACGTAATCAACTTCGGAGCGCAGGGCATACTTTCCAAAGAACTTGCCACCATACACCTGAGCGTGCCGATCGAGTTCAACGAAGATATGTTCCTGCTCAAGGAGCCTCTGAAAGAACAACTGGGTGCCTTATGTGATGAGCTGGAATTCCGGACGATCAAGAAAAGAATTTTAGGCGAGTCGGGTGCAGACGAAATTCAGAAGTCAGAAACCGTCAAACCTAAAAAGAAGAAAGACGAAGCGCAGATGTCCATGTTCGGAGCAGCGGAAGTAGCCGTTGAAGAAGAGAATGCTGCGGAACATGTTGTGCTGGACACAGTCAATACGGTCGTTCACGATTACCATATCATCAACACGCCTGCTCTGATCAACAGCCTCGTCGCTTATCTTGACAAACAGGAAGAATTCTGCTTCGATACGGAAACTACTAGCCTGGAAGCTGTGGAAGCAAAGCTGGTCGGTATCGCGTTCTCATACTACAAAGGGGAAGCCTATTATATTCCTTTCCCCGAAAATCAGCAGGAAACACAAAAGCTGATAGACCTGATCAAGCCTGTGCTTGAAAATGAAAAGATCACCAAGATCGGACAAAACCTGAAGTATGATATCATGGTGCTGGAAAAATATGGCGTTCAGGTAAAAGGACCCATATTCGATACCATGCTTGCGCATTACCTGATCGAGCCTGACATGCGGCATAATATGGACGTACTGGCAGAAACCTATCTGCATTATTCTCCCATATCCATCGAAACCCTGATCGGGAAAAAGGGTACCAAACAGAAGAGCATGAAGGATGCCCCTCTGGAAAAAATCGCCGAATATGCCGCCGAAGATGCCGACGTCACTTTTCAATTGAAGGAAGTATTATCTCCTGTCCTGAAGGAAGTGCCCATTATGGAAAAGTTATTCCGCGAAGTGGAAACGCCTTTGATCCAGGTGCTGGCCGATGTGGAATGTGCGGGGGTTAGAGTCGATACAGAAGCACTGAAGGAATTTTCCAAAGAGCTGGAAGTCGACATCCGGGAGATTGAAAAGAAGATATACGAGGAGGCTGGCGTGCAGTTCAATATTGCTTCTCCCAAACAGCTGGGCGATGTTCTTTTTGATAAGCTGAAGATCGATCCGAAAGCCAAAAAGACCAAAACCGGGCAGTACGCGACAGGAGAGGAAGTGCTTTCGAAGCTTGCCGGCGAACATAAGATCGCCAATCAGATCCTGGAGTACCGCGAGCTGCAGAAATTAAAATCCACTTACGTTGACTCCTTGCCTTTGCTGATAAGTCCGACCGACGGAAGAATTCATACCTGCTACAACCAGGCAGTGGCGGCTACAGGAAGACTAAGCTCTACAAATCCCAACCTGCAGAATATTCCGATTCGTACCGACAAGGGAAGAGAGATCAGAAAAGCATTCGTGCCCCGGGATAAAGATCATCTTATTCTTTCGGCAGATTATTCCCAGATCGAGCTTCGCATCATCGCTGCTTTCAGCAAGGAAAAAAATATGATCGAATCCTTTAAAAAAGGAATAGATATTCACACCACCACTGCCAGTAAGGTATTTAAGGTAGGGCTTGATGATGTGACCTCAGACATGAGAAGGAAGGCCAAAATGGTGAACTTCGGCATCATCTACGGTATTTCGGCATTCGGGCTATCACAGAGGCTGGATATTCCAAGGAAGGAAGCAGCGGAGATCATAGAGGCCTACAACACGGAGTTTCCTGCCTTGAAGAAATACATGGATGAGATCATCAATATTGCCCGGGAGCAGGAATATGTGGAAACAATTCTTGGAAGGAGAAGATACCTTCGCGATATCAATTCAAGGAACATGACCATTCGGGGCTATGCCGAGCGGAATGCCATCAATGCACCGATCCAGGGTAGCGCTGCGGATATGATCAAGGTGGCTATGATCAATATTCACCAGTGGATGAAGCAGGAAAAGCTGAAATCAAAAATGATCATGCAGGTGCACGATGAGCTTGTATTCGATGTATTGAAGTCAGAGGCGGAGATTCTGAAACCCGCTATCGAAGGCTTTATGAAGAATGCCATACCCATGGAAGTCCCGATGGAAATCGGCATAGGCATGGGTGAAAATTGGCTGCAAGCGCACTAATTATAATGCGCTTACGCCTTTACCTTATGCGTAAAGATCTTTTTTAACCGGCCGATTTCTCTGAGCTCGTCCTGCTCATCCAGTCTTTCATTGGCTTCTTTGCGTGTGAGATGCAGCAGAATGGCATCAAGCACCCTGGCCTGGTAATATTTTATATATAGGTTTGGATTGCTGTCCCACTTCTTTTTAAAACGGATCTCAAATTCTTCTTTCAGAAGATCGAAATTATCGTGTGCTCTTTTCATAATTTTACCTTTATAAATAAAACAGACTATTCGGTCCGAAGGTTTAACTTGCCTTCAAATTCAGTTGAAAATGATATATCCTATACTACAGTTAAAGCCCGGCAGAGAAAAATCAGTGATCAACAGGCACCCGTGGATTTTTTCTGGTGGTATTCAGAAGATGCAGAATGCGGCTGAAGGCGATATTATCCAGGTGCAGACTGCCGGCAGAGAAGTGCTGGGTTATGGCTTTTATTCGGCCGAAAGTCAGATCAGCTGCCGCATGTTCGACTGGGAACAGGAACCGGCTGACTTTGAAAGTTCTGCCTACTGGATGCGGAAAATGGAAAATGCGAGACACATGCGTAACAGCCTTCTCAACCGTAATCAGACCAATTGTTACAGACTTCTCCATGCCGAAGGAGATTTCCTTCCCGGACTAATTGTCGACGTTTACGATCAGCTGGCGGTGGTACAGTTTTTAATTGAGGGAACAGCAAAAAGGAAAGATCTTTTTACCGGGTGTCTTCAGAGTCTGGGTTTTAAAAATATTTATGCCCGTTCCAGCGCCAGTTCCAAAGCCCAGCAGGACTCGGAAGAGAAAGCAGGATGGGTGAGCGGAGAACTGGGATCACCGCTGACGGTTCTGGAGAACGGACTGAAATTTCAGGTGGACTTTATCAAAGGGCAGAAGACGGGGTTTTTTCTGGATCAGAGAGAGAACAGACTGGTTCTGCAGCAGCTGGCAAAGGGAAGAACGGTTCTTAATGCCTTCAGCTATACCGGAGGATTCAGCGTTTATGCAGCGGCAGGTGCAGCCAAGGAAGTTCATTCTCTGGATATTTCTTCCGAAGCCGTAAAATTGGCGGAGGAGAATGTGCTGCTTAATTTCCCCCAAACGAAGCATCAGAGCATTGCCAAAGACTGCTTTGAATACCTGCGCGGCATGGAAGACAATTTTTATGACCTGATCGTACTGGATCCTCCTGCCTTTGCCAAGAACAAACATTCGGTCGACAAAGCTGCCCGGGGTTATAAGGATATCAATATGAAGGCGATGGAGAAGATCAGGGAAGGAGGTCTGCTCTTTACGTTTTCCTGCTCCCAGCATATTTCCAAAGACCTGTTCCAGAAGATCGTTTTCGGAGCCGCCGCCGATGCGGGCAGAAATGTGAGGATTGTTCAGCAACTCCATCAGCCCGCCGATCATCCGGTGAATATCTTTCATCCGGAAGGGGAGTACCTCAAGGGCTTGTTGCTCTGGGTGGAGTAAAATAAGTTGACAGTAAGCATTGACAAATCCGGCTCTTTGTCATTCAGGAGAAAACTCGTTGGAAACTGGCAGAACTGTTTTGCTCAATTGTCAGCTTGCCAGCTCCCTTTTGATGTTCTTCCTTGCCTTGACTTCAAAGAGTTCATAAAACCGATCGGTCTTGAAAATCCTTTCCATATCCAGAAAGTGCTGCAGGACTTTTTTTCTCCCCTTTTTATAAAGAATACCGGGTACCCATTTATATTCTTTGCGAACATTTTTGCAGTAAGTACTATAGGTTTCAGAATCGGAGCCTAACACAGAAAGATCCAGATCCAGAAAAAAGCAAAGATCCGGTTCCGAATGATCCGAATGGCTTTTGGTAGCGATAATAAATTTCCTGATTTTTTGAACTGCCTCTTTCCCGATGGCCAATGATGTCAGCATTTCCTCTGCCATGTCAGCGCTTTTTTCTTCGTTGTCCTTTTTCAGGGAGTCGTAGACCAGGTCGTGGAACCAGATCGAGAAAAGAACAATGTCTCTATGGCGAATCAAATCATTGTGTTCATCCGCCAGTGTAAGCATAGCGGAAATATGATTCAGATTATGGTAGTAGCGGGAAGAATTGCCATATTCTCTGCAGATTTGTTCAAAGAGTTTATTCTTCAGCGTTATATCATCTGAGTAGGATGAGCAGAGCTGGTTCCAGGTGGTTTTCAGGAATTGGAGTTGACTGGGATCTGATGGTGCCATCTAAAAAATTGACAACTGACAGTTAACAATTAACAAAAAAATATTGACAGTTGGCAAAATCATTTTGCCAACTGTCAACTGCAACTTGTTTTGCCAACTTATTTCTTAGCGGGCTCTGTATTTATTTTCTTCGTAACCACCATTCTTTTTCCATGACTGATGATCTCGTAGGTTTTCACCTTAAAATTAGTCGCGTGCTGCTTGATCGATCTGGATCTTTTTTTCCAGACGATATAAGTGGCCAGCATGGCTCCCAGGAAGATTACCCAGGTGGCTGCAAACGCGTATCTTTCCTGTTTAAACTCATTGCCGATGGCGTAAACATTGCTCATGGTGGCAAAGACGAATAGTACAATTGTGCTTAGTATATATAGTAGCTTTCTCATAGTTGTATTGTTTGGTTTTATTTCATCTTCTCTTATACTCTTTCATGACTCTCTGTAAAAGTAACAGAGCCCGGAGTAATTTTGTTGGCAAAAAGTAATTCTTTCGTATTATTTTCGTTATTTTATTGCAAAACCCTCGTAAATAAAGGGCCTGATGAATTAAGGCTCTGAAAATAATCCCGGGTTTTTGAGAATTTTGAACCTCCGTTTATTGTTGACAAAGAATATGAAAAAGCTGTTCTCCCTGGTTTTACTAACCCTTATAAATACAAGTCTGTTTGCACAAAAGGATCTCGGACAGATCGATGTGAGCATACATAACATTACCGATACCTATTCCGCTGAAGATACCCTGGGCAACCTGGCCTATGTTTTCCAGAACCAGAAGATGTTTGAAGTGGTTTTCATGAACTCTTCCTTTGCTCCTGAAAGGAACATTCTTGTGAACCGGGATTCTAAATATTACCGCGATAAGATCGTCGGCAGCACCCTGCAGAAAGACCTGATGACTGTTTATTTCTACAATAAAAAGCTCAGAACCATTTCTACCCTGAATGCAGACCGCGGCAGCTCTTCGGGCAGGTATCAGAAATTGATTACGCTTAGCAAAGATGAAGAATACCTGAAAGGTATTTCCATGGACGGCAAATTTTATGTGCTTACGGTTCCTAAATATAAAAACGGACTGAAGATCTACGCCATCAGAGACGGTAGCTCGGCGGAAGCTACGAGCTATGAAATTGAAATGCCGGTTTTCTTTAAAAAGCTGGTAGCGGGAAATCAGATGCTTAACCAGACCCCTGATTCCCATCTGGGCATCGAAGAGATCAGGTACTCGCTGGAAAATAATATCAAGTCCAGCTACCCCGATAAAAAGCTCTACCACAGCCACGGTAAGATCTATATGACCTTTGACGAGCCGGGCTGCACACATCTGGTAGAAATTAATCCGGATGAAAGGAAGTCTTCCTATAAGAAGCTCAATTTCTCGCTGGAAAAAGGAAACAATGCCAAGAACAAGCAGGGCAATTCCTTTTTATACGACAACCATCTGTTTAG
>JBJMLY010000477.1:0-13096 GCA_045805025.1 Cytophagaceae bacterium
TATCTTTTTCATAGTTTTAAGTTTTTATAAAAATTCTGTGTGTAAATATATAAAAAATGAGACAATTTGTATTTTTTATCATTCTTTGTTTAGGTCTTACTGCATGCAAAAATAAGACCAAGGATAAGGCGGTGGTTGAAAATATTCAGGTAAGCTTACCTTTTCAAAGGCTGGAAGAGGAGCTTTTCCGGATTAACTCACGCGAAGACGTTCAGGCTTTTTTTCAGAAACATCCACAGGTTTCCCAAAGCTACTTTGATCTTGATTCTTCTCTGATTAACGACCCTGAAACGATCCAGGCTTTTTATGAATTCTATTCCAATAAATTTCTCAAGGAGTTCTACCTGGAGGCGAAGAAAAGCTTCGGCGATATGGCCCCGCTGCAGGCTCAGCTGGAAGATATGTACAAGCATGTTAAATTTTATTACCCTAAGTCCTCTGTTCCGCAGGCAAATACAGTGATCACCGGCTTTAATCCGGATAAGCCTTTTTTTGTGAACGACACCCTGCTGGTTCTGAGTATCGATTTTTTCCTTGGTCCGAAAGCTAAGTATCGTCCGCCATATTATAAGTATATGCTTGACCGCTTTGAGAAGCCTTACATTGCTCCGTTTATTGCGGAGGCCGTTTCGCTGAAATATAATATGACCGATTATAAGGATGAAAGCATGCTGGCCAATATGATCTATCATGGGAAAACTCTTTATTTCTCAGAGATGATGCTTCCTCAGCTTCCTGATAGTCTGCTCATCATGTATACCCAAAAAGACCTGGAAGGTATTAATGAAAATATTGATGTGATCTGGGGACATTTCATTCAGAATAAGCTTCTTTTTGAAACGACTCCTCACCTGGTAGAAAAATATGTAGGCGAAAGACCAAAGGTTACCGAGATCGGCGATAAGTGCCCCGGAAGAATCGGGCGATGGCTGGGCTGGCAGATCGTGAGGAAGTATATGGATAAACATCCCGAAGTTACCTTACAGGATCTGATGAAAGATCAGGATGCACAGAAAATTTTCAGGGAGTCCAAGTATAAGCCTGAGAAGGACTAGATAGATTTAACCTTCATTTTAATAGCCCATCACTTAAGTAGTGGGCTATTAAAAGCAATGGCTACTTGAAAAGCTGAATAAAGCGTTTGCTCAGCAAGTCCACAGAAAATTCCCGTTCTGCCAGCCTCCTGGCATTCTGCTGGTATTTTTTCAGCAGAGCTTTGTCTTCCATAAATGGTTTGAGTTTTTCCAGAAACTCTTGCGGATTGAGAGGATCAGCATAAAATCCGCATTCGTTTTTTTCTACCAGTTCTTTCAGCCAGCCTTTGGTATTTACAATACTGAGTTTACCCGAAGCCAGGGAGTCAAAGAATTTATTCGGGCTGTTCGTCTCCAGAATCGGGATCTGGTCAAAGGAGGTATAGGTGGCATCGGAAGCTTCGAGAATTTCTTTCATCAGATCCTTATTGCCTTTTTCAAGCATCAGTACATTTTTTAAACTTCTGCCTTTAATTTCATCCTTTAGAAATTCTTTTTGTGCGCCTTCTCCGGCAATTATAAAATGAAGTGATAAATTTTCTTTCTGTGATGCTTCCGCAATGTTCAGCAGAAACTCCAGTCTGTTGGCCTTACCCAGGCTTCCTGTGTAGCTAATGACAAATGAATTTTCCCCGATGCCGTATTTTTTCAGAACGGATATATGTTTCTCGGCCGGATTGAAAAAATGGCAGTCAGACATATTGGGAATAAGAGCCACTTCTTTGTCCGGGGCGACCTTCAGTATGCCTTCGCGAATACCGGGGGAGAGCGCGATCATTTTTTCAGCCTGGCGGTAGAGCTTTTTTTCCAGCCTGTATAATGTGCTTTTGAAAAATGAATTTTTGATAATGCCCATTTGGATCGGGGCTTCTGGCCAGAGGTCACGCACTTCAAAGAAAAAAGGGATGCCGTATTTCTTTTTTAGCTCGATAGCTACAAGGCCAGCCAGTAAAGGCGTAGAGGTAACATAGCAAAGGTCTGCATCCCTGAATTCTTTCGCTTGTCTGAAAGCCAGTTTGGCAAAACGCTGGAAGGAAAAGATTCTTCTGATAAATCCGAAATCATTACGATAAGGTACGGGCAGGTAATGGACCCGTACTCCGTTGATTATTTTCTGCTCATATCTTTCTTTATTCTGTGCGGTGATCATCTCCACCTGGTGACCTTCTTTTGCAAGCGCCGAGGCCAGGTGCCAGGAACGAATGGCTCCTCCCTCTTCAGGTGTTTTGAAATACTGATGTATGTACAGGATTTTCATGAGCTGAACTCCTTTTCCAGCCAGGTATGTAAAACAAGCAAAGACCATAGTTCCGTACTAAGGTCTTTTTTACTCTTGAGATGATCCTGGATCAGGGCTTGTGTCTTGTCGTAGGAGATACTTTTGTAGATAAGACTGTTTTTATTTTTTAGCCGCTCCAAAAGGGTTGCCCCTTCTTTTTCCCGGAGCCATTTCCCTAAAGGCATTCCAAAACCTTCTTTCTTTCTGTGGCAGAATTCTTCTCCCCCTTTTTTGGTAAGCATTCTCTGCAGAACCCATTTTCTTCCATACTTCAAGAGAAAGGAAGGTTTTACTTTGGATATCAGTACGAGGAGGTTCTGATCGAGGTAAGGCACCCGCACTTCCAGAGAATTCTGCATCGACATACTATCCGTCATATTCAGAACATCCGATATAAGATAACCGGACCGGTCATGATCAAAGGCAAGCTTTAGAAAATGATCGATGTCTCCTGATTTTGCGTGATCCGGTTCAGAAGTAATTCCGAAAAATTCGTCATTGAAATATTCAGAGGAGCAGAAATTGGAAAATGTTTTTTCCGGATCAGCGCTTACCTGTTTAGTAAATTTATTGATCAGCCTGAATTGTTTTCGTAAAGGATGCTCAAATCCAGAAGGAAGAATGCCGCCCAGGCCTTTTATAAAAGAGGTGGGAATTTTATTTCTGAATTTCAGGTAGCGGTAGTAAGCAAGATGTCTGTTATAACCACCAAATACTTCATCCGCCCCCGCGCCTGACAACATCACTTTCACATGCTTGGAAGAATACCTGGAAAGAATGAAAGTCAGCAGGGAAGCTCCATCCCCAATGGGCTGATCAATACGACTGACAAAATCATCGAACTGCTGAAGTATGGAAGCCTGAATCTCGATCTGATGCAGATCAGACTGATATTTCTTAGCCGCCAGCCGGGTATAATGGTAGTCTTCCGTGCCGAACGATCGGTCGTTTTCTGAATTGGCAATCGAAAAACTGGGGAAACCTGTGAGCCCTGATGCGTGTATATTCGCCAGCAGCAGAGTTGAATCCACCCCTCCGCTCAGGAATAATCCTGCAGGAACATCGGCTCTCAACTGCTTTTGCACTGCCTCTGCGAAAAGCTCCTCCGCTTTCAGAAAAAATTTTTTCTCATCCACTTTTTCATCAGAAGGCATACCCGGCGCAGAAATATATTCTTTAACTGAGTACTGAGCACCGGGCACTGAGCACTTAATATAGTTGCCCTGCTCCAACTCCATGATGCCCGCATAAAAAGTCTCCGGCTTCTCCGCAAATTTAAATCGCAGGTAATGCTGCACCTGATTTTTGTTTAGCTGCTTTTTTACCAGTCCGGATGCCAGAATTCCTTTCAGTTCAGAGGAAGCGATAAAATAATGTTCATCCTGGTAATAATATAAGGGTTTGATGCCGGAGGGATCGCGGGCAAGGATCAGTATTCCTTCCAGGGTATCAAAGAAAGCAAAGGCATACATGCCATTTACTTTTTTAAGTCCGTCTATCCCTTCGCTGATCAGCAGGTTCAGCAGGACTTCCGTATCGGAGCTGCTGCGGAAGGAAATTTTGCCTTCCAGGGATTTTTTAAGTTCAGGGTAATTATAGATTTCTCCATTATACGAAAGGACATAACGTCCATCGGCAGAAGCAAAGGGCTGGTTTGCCTCATCTTTCGGGTCGATAATCTTCAGGCGATTTGCACCGATAAATACGGTGGCTTTTTCCTGCATGTGCCGGATGAAAGAAGTGGAGTCAGGTCCGCGATGCAGGGTGGCAGCATTCATCTGCCGGATGCCTGAGTCATCGAGTCTGCTTTCTTTATCCAGTATGACATTGATTCCGCACATATTATTCTTTTCCCGCCACCACGATCACGATCTCTCCTTTAATGGTTTTGCTGGCAAAATGCTGCAGGATCTCTTCGACTGTTCCGTTGACGGTTTCTTCGTAAATTTTAGTTAGCTCGCGGGATACAGAAGCTTGCCTTTCAGGCCCCAGATATTCTTTCATCTGTTCCAGTGTTTTGAGCAGACGATGGGGCGACTCATACATGATCATCGTTCTGTCTTCTTCTGCCATCTGTTTAAATTTCGTTTGCCTTCCTTTTTTCAGTGGAAGAAATCCTTCGAATATAAATGAGTCGCAAGGAAGGCCCGATTTGACCAGGGCAGGTACAAAAGCGGTGGGGCCTGGCAGGCATTCCACTCCGATGCCGTGCTTCAGGCATTCTCTGACCAGCAGAAATCCGGGGTCGGAAATTGCAGGCGTTCCCGCATCGGAAACCAGGGCAATCCTTTCCCCTCCCTTCAGTCTGTTCACGATTCCTTCCAGGGTTTTATGCTCGTTAAAGGCGTGGTGGCTCTGAAGATTCCCTTTAATGTCGAGGTGCTTCAGCAGGATGCCTGTGGTGCGGGTATCTTCGGCCAGGATGGTATCCGCCTCTTTAAGTATGCGGATGGCTCTGAGGGTAATATCTTCCAGGTTACCGATGGGAGTTGGTACTAAGTACAAAGAGGGCTTATTTTCCTGATTTTCCATTGCTCTAAGATACAGAATTTGGGACTTTTCCCTGAAAAACAATCTGCTTTCAGCTCCTGTTGTACTAATACGGAGGAGTAGGGAGATGCAGAAAGTGGGAACATTAGGAAATGACGTGATCATTTCCAGGTATCGGGGAATAAGAAAGCAGACGGAAGTGATTTGCCAGCCGCTCCTGGCAGAAGATTATGTAGTACAGCCGGTCGAAGATGTGAGTCCTCCGAAATGGCATCTGGGACATACCAGCTGGTTCTTTGAAACTTTTATACTCAGAAGGTTTCACAGGAAGTATCAGGCTTTTGATCCTGCCTATAATTACGTATTCAATTCCTACTACGAAAGCATTGGCGACCGTCTGCTCCGCACTCAGCGGGGAAATATGACAAGGCCTTCCATCGATCAGATCTATCAGTACAGAAGCTATGTCGATAAGCATATGCTCGAATTACTGGATGGGAAACTGAATCTTGAGCTCATCACGTTGCTCGATCTCGGACTGCAGCATGAGCAACAGCATCAGGAATTGCTGCTCACCGATATTAAATATATACTCGGTCATAATCCGCTTTTCCCGGTATATAAAGAGCGGGAGGTAGAATATACAGGTCGTAAGCCGGCAGATATTCAGTTCACCGAAATACCCGAAGGAATATACGAAATAGGGTATGACAACGGAGGCTTCTGTTTTGATAACGAAAAGCCTGTTCATAAGAGATATGTACAGGGCTTCCGGATCATGAACAGGCTTATTACCAATGGGGAGTATCAGCAATTCATGGACGATGGAGGCTATAATAATTTTGCCTTCTGGCTTGCAGACGGCTGGAACATGGTTCAGAAGCAAGGCATAAAAGCACCTTTCTACTGGATGAGAAAGGAAGGAACCTGGCATGAATACACGCTGGGCGGTTTAAAAAAAATAGATCCACTAGCTCCTGTTACGCATATCAGCTTTTATGAGGCGGAGGCTTTTGCGAACTGGGCGGGAAAAAGACTTCTGACTGAATTTGAGTGGGAGGTGGCGGCTAAGTTTCTGAAGGCAGAAAATTCTAAAGGTAATTTTCTTGAAGCCGGAATTTACCATCCGGTGCCGGTGGCCGGTAACAGTTACCAGCTTCTGGGCGATGCCTGGGAATGGACCTACAGCGCCTACCATCCTTATCCGGGTTATAAAAGAGAAGAAGGAGCGCTGGGGGAATACAACGGAAAGTTTATGATCGGGCAGATAATTCTGCGCGGGGGATCCTGTGCGACGCCGAAAGATCATATACGGCTTACATACCGGAATTTCTTCCAGCCGGAGAAAAGATGGCAATTTACAGGGATAAGACTAGGGGAAAACATATGAGCTATGCTGAATCTACTAAGGGATAAAGACATCAGAAAGGAAAATCAGTTTGCGAGAGATGTGCTGGCGGGCTTAAGCAAACAGCCGAAGCAGCTTTCGTCAAAATATTTCTATAACGACAAAGGCGATGAGCTTTTCCAGGAGATCATGCATCTTCCGGAATATTATCCGACCAAATGCGAATATGAGATTCTGAACAACAATAAGGAAGAGTTTATGAAAGTCTTCCCTCATGATAATTTCTTTCAGCTGATCGATCTTGGTGCCGGTGATGGCATGAAGACAAGCCTGCTGCTTGAATATTTCACAGAACAGCACGTAGACTTTGAATTTACACCCATTGATATTTCCCAGAATGCCATTGACAAGCTGATGATGAAAGTCCGCCGTAAAATGCCTCAGCTAAAAGTTCAGGGAGTGGCGACGGATTATTTCGAGGCTTTGCATAGACTCAAGGAAAAACGGGACATAAAAAAAGTGGTTCTTTTTCTGGGTTCTAACATCGGAAATTTCCGCCGTAAGGAAGCGGTAGAGTTTCTTCATAAGGTGCATAAGAACCTGAACAAAGGTGACCTGCTGCTGATCGGCTTTGACCTGAAAAAAGATCCGCGGATCATTCTCGGCGCCTACGACGACAATAAAGGAATTACAGCCGCCTTCAATTACAACTTGCTGATCCGTATGAATGACGAGCTGGATGCGAATTTTATCCTGCCTCAGTTCACGCACGCGCCCTCTTATGATCCTGTGACAGGAGAGCTTCGCAGTTTTATTATTTCCAAGTGTAAGCAGGTGGTGAAGATAGGCCGGCTTAATAAAATATTTCATTTTGCTCAATGGGAATCCATACTGACCGAGTATTCTAATAAATACGATCTGGAGGGGATTGAATCCATGGCAAAGGAAGCAGGATTTGATGTGCTGAAGAATTATTTTGACAAGCGAAGCTTTTTTGCGGATAGCTTATGGAGGGTGAAGTGAAGTTTGCTCAATAAAATATCGCCAGCGTAATCACCAGACAAAGTCCTATGAACGTTGGCCAGTACATGAGTTTAGGGAGGAGGTTATCGCGGTGCTCGAGGAAACTGAAACGTGCCAGGGTAAAGAGCATGGAATCGATCGACACCAATAGCAGCATCAGGTACACGATAAAATAGAAGTATTCCATATAAGTGATCTCTTCATTGTTCAGTGTGCCTCTCAGCTCAATGTGCGCAAGCATGATCACGAAGAAAAAGGCTCCCGCACTTTCAAGCACGCCGAAGGCATTGAATCCTATATTGGTATTCTTGGTTTCGACCTTCGTCGCGCTGATCATAACCTGGAACAGCATAATAGCCACCACGATGATGGGAATAAAGTTGGATATAAAGGGCGTAAGAATATTTCTTTTGAGCGTAATGTTGTAATACATCTCCGGGAAATTTTCCCGGCTGCTGAAATTGCTGATCCCGAAATCCGTATTGTATTCCTTGATCTTATAATCAAAATAGGTACCCTCTACCTTCCAGCCGGGCAGGATAATATCTTTCACAAGTCCGGGCAGTGCGGTCGGGTTGATCAGCTTATAGGAGTCAAGGTCGGGTATCAGAATGACATTGCGGTCAAAGTCCGCATGCCTGACCATCAGGTGTACATTCTGAAGATCGAGAGGGTATTTGGAGTAGACAAAATTTTCGCGCAATGTTACCCTGAAGTTCCATCCAATCGTCTCTGTATTTTTTTCTTTTCTTTTATAAGCCTGCTCCACAAACAAGGCTTCGGCCGATGGCTGGATCTCCGGAAAAATAAATCCTCGGGAAAGGCTGTCGTGAATTCCATCGGTATACTTCTGCCATACATAGCCGCTCACGCTTACATTATTGGCATCGTTGAATTCCACATTGCTGACAAATACTCCTGTAGGAATATACGTGGGCCTTTCGTCGTGAAGCTTGCTCGATTGCTGAAAGCGGGCGTTCAGAAAACTGTTAAGGCTTATCTTATCGGAGATAGTAATTCCCTTCGTCGTATTTTTCAGTGGGATGGAAATAGCTTCATGCCAGATAAGACCTATGCAGACAACAAGTGATATAGCACTGGTCATCGAAACGATCCAGAGATTCCGGTCTTCTCCATTGTAAGCTCCGGTGAGCACAATAATAAGACAGGTGACAAAAAGCACTGAAGCAAGCGCTATATGGATAATTCCTCTTCTGAGCTCGTCCTGATCGGTTTGCAGTTCGGCTTTCACCAGCACTACGGCAATAGACCAGCCGGTTGATTTGATCGGCGCATATAAGAGAAGCGATGGATGTCCGGTCACCTGGTTAACCTGCTCGATCATACCGGACTCCCCCTTGACCATGCGCTTTCCTGCCTGCTCAAGCTCTGCATCTTTCTGTTCGAGAGCCAGATCGAAAATCGTTTTCCGTGCTTTGAGATAGTCTTCTGAAGGAAATGCCAGCAGGCTTCCTTTCTGGGATATGACCATGCCATAGCCTGTTTTTCCCAGGTTGAGTGAATGTAAAAGGATATTGAGGCCGCGCAGTGAAAAAGTCGCGGTGACGGTGCCAGCCGGTTTATCCTTGTGTTCTTTATTGTAGAACGGCACTCCGTAATCGGTTACCATCGTTCCTGAAACAGTGCCGAAGCCGGGTTCATTGAATCGGGCTTTGTTCTGGATGACCGGCAGAATGTACCAGTTATTGAGCGTGTCTTTGCGATTGCTGTAATCGTAAAAAACTTCGCACTGCAATATCTTATCCTGCTTTTTATCAAAATAGGGGGCGTAAAGCTTCACTTCCGGGCGGTAGCAAAAGGGTTCGTAAGCCGCAGTGATGCCGATGATATTTTCGTTGGAAAGCGATTCTTTTTTAAGTCTTTCGGGGATTTCTTCAGAGGCAAGCTTTCCGCTGGTGATGTCGCCGGCCATATTCTGGGAAAGGTGTATTACCTCCGTCATGATCGAATCGATCTGAAAGGCGGCTTTTTCCGTGACTTCCTTTCCGTATTGAGCGATCAGTCTTTCGGAATGATGCTTTTGCCGGATGTAAAGTATGATCAGCGTGATGAGCAAGATAAGGCTCAATGCACAGGCAATACGGCTTCCTCGTCTTAGTTTTTTATTGTCGGGCAGTAACAACACGATCTGAATTTAAACAAAAAAATGTATTTCATTCAGGCAATCAGAAAATTATACCTGATATCTGAAATGAGAATACTTTAAACCCGGGTAGAGATCTTATCAATTAGGCCTTTGATCTTGTCTTCGGTAAGTGGTTTATTTAGGTAGTCAAGAACACCATATTCTTTACAGCGGGCCATATCGTCTTCGTTATAGGAGTTGGTGAGCATGACGATCTTTACCTTTTCCTTGTTGAGAAAGGTAAGCTGACGGAAGCTATCCATGAATTCGAAGCCATCCATAACCGGCATTTTGATATCCAGAAATATGAGTTCCGGGCAGCTATTCAGATCGGGATCGTAGTTAACGATGAACTGCAGCGCTTCCATGCCGCTGGAAAAAGTTTTGATACCATTCGTGATAATGAATTTAGCAAGCAGGTTTTTGCTGAGGTAATTGCTTATCTCGTCATCGTCAATCAGAAGTGTACAGTTGATGGAATTCATATCTTTGGCAATATGATAATCTTTTTTTGAAACTTTTGTTTTAAGGAATGATTATGTTGCAGCAAAAATCGAACCTGTTATGAGCTTATACATTCCCGAAGAAAGCCCCGACCTTATCCTCTGGGCGCAAAACTTCAAAGAAACCTTTCCCGCCTATGCACAAAGCAATGGTTTTCAGGAAGATCAGATAAAAGTCGCCTTAGGTGCCTGCGACCAGGTAATAGCTATGTGCGAGAGATCGATAAAGCTGGCTCAGGAAGGCAAACATGACCAGAATCTGGAAATAGAGAACGCACAGTTTGCGCATGCTTTGGCGTGTCTTTATAATAAATAGTGCTCTGGTGTTCTAGTGTTCGAGTTGTAAAGTATTGGCTGCTATTATTTCATTAAGTATTCCAACTTGAACAGTTAACACACTTTATCAATCGCCTCAGCCAACTTCCTGTCTTTTTCAGTCACCTTATTGCCTGCGTCGTGCGTTGTTAATTCAATATCTACTTTATTGTACACATTGCTCCAGTTCGGGTGATGGTCCATCTTTTCGGCGATCAGGGCCACTTTGCTCATAAAGCCGAAAGCTTCCACGAAATTTTTGAACCGGAAGCTTTTTTTCAGGGTGTTATTTTCTTCTTTCCACATATTTTAATTGGCACTTTACAATTAGCAGTAGGCAAGATCGGTTTTTTTTGCCAACTGCCAACTCATTTCAAACCAAATAAAGGCCTCCAGGTTTATTTACAACAAACTAACAGAAAATGGATTTTAAGCCCTCATCATTCCCCGGCCAGCATCAGGAAGAGCAGCCCGGACAGGAAAATGAAATGGTACCTCAACCGGAAATTATCCGGAACAATTACAAAGGCAGTGGAAAGCTGTCAGGCAAAGTTGCCCTGATCACCGGTGGTGACAGCGGTATCGGCAGATCGGTAGCGGTGCATTTTGCCCGCGAAGGCGCGGATGTATCGATCATTTATCTGAAAGAAGATAAGGATGCTCTCGATACCAAAGCCATGGTCGAAAAAGAAGGGAGGCAATGCCTTCTTATTCCAGGAGATATCGGCAACGAAGAATTCTGTAAAAAAGCGGTGCAGCAAACCATTGAAAAATTCACAAAGCTCAATATTGTTATTAACAATGCGGCAGAGCAGCACCCTAAGGAAAGTCTTGCAGAGATCAGCGCCGAACAAATCGAAAGAACGTACAGAACGAATATATTTTCCTTCTTTTTTATCAGTCAGGCTGCCCTGAAGCACTTACAGAAAGGTGATGCCATCATTAATACGGCATCCGTCACGGCTTACCGTGGCAGCGAACACCTGCTGGATTATTCTTCTACCAAAGGTGCGATCGTTTCTTTTACAAGGTCTCTTTCCAAGAACCTGGCGGAAAAAGGCATCAGGGTGAATGCCGTAGCACCCGGTCCGATATGGACTCCGCTTATTCCGGCCAGCTTTGATAAGGAGAAGGTAAAGAAATTCGGACAGGATGTGCCGATGAAAAGAGCCGGGCAGCCTTCAGAAGTAGGGCCCGCCTATGTGTTTCTTGCCAGCGAAGATGCTTCCTATATTACCGGTCAGGTGATTCATCCGAATGGTGGGGAGATGGTGAATGGTTAAATTAAAATAACAGTTGGCAATTGGCAGTTGACAATTTATTGTCATTGCTCGATACAAAGCATCTTTGCTAATTGCCAACTGTCAATTGTCAATTTCCTTATCTTTCTTTATTCTCTTCAGGTCAATTCCTTCTGCAGGAGTTATGACCATAGGCACTTTCTCGATGGTTACGGAGCTGGTATCAAGTCCGAAGGCGCTGTGTTCCGAAAGACTTACAGAGTGAAGCCAGAAGTAGGCGTCCATGATCAGCTGTTCATTGGCGGGCAGGTCGTTGTCGTGGCTTAAGTGTTTTTCAAGCACGACGAACCTGAAGTCGCCGACTACATTACGCGATTTAAGTGAGGTATAACGGCTGGTAAAATCCACTTCATGATTTTTAACCAGATCTTCCACAACTTTGCGGAAGAAAAGATTTATTCTCTGCTCCACCCGGAAGCCCAGACGGAAGTCAACACGCACAAGATCGTTGGGCAGCATGATCTGCACCTCATATTCCATCCTGTAAGGATCGTCCGTTACTTCGATGTGAACAAACCAATAGATATCCGCACGCTTAGGCTGCTTGTTGAATATGGAATAGATGATTTTCGATTCGATCTGTTTGGGGTTGGCCGCACCCGTCATATATACCAGGTGGGTGGAATACTTCGGCACCGACATATCGTTACTCAGTTCCTGAAGCATAGGAAAATATTCCTCTATGTTTACGTATTCAGTCAGCCGGTTCTTGATCTTCTTGGCCTGATGCCACACGTACATAATGCAAATGAGAACAGAGCTTATGATCAGGGTAATGTATCCGCCTTCGTGAAATTTTTTCAGGTTGGCGACCATGAAGCCTCCCTCGATAATAAAGTATCCTATAAACAGAAGATAGACATACAGTTTACTGAGCTTTTTTACAAAACGAAGGTAGAAGCAAAGCAGAATGGTCGTCATCATCATGGTCAGACTGATGGCGAGTCCATAAGCCGCCTCCATGTGCGAAGATTCCTTGAAATGAAGTACGATAAAGATACAGCCGAACATCAGAAGCCAGTTAAGGCTTGGAACAAAGATCTGTCCTTTCTGGGTGGTCGGATATTTGATTTTGACCTTTGGCCAGATATTTAAACGGATGGCTTCGCTGATCAGCGTATAGGAGCCGCTGATCAGGGCCTGGCTGGCAATAACGGTGGCGATGGTGGCGATGCAGATACCGATAATAAGAAAGTCGGGATGCATCAGCGTATAAAATGGATTTTGTCCGTTCAGTTGCTGGCCCTCGTGGCTCAGGAGCCAGCTTCCCTGTCCGAAATAATTCAGCAGAAGACATACTTTAACAAAGATCCAGCTGATGCGGATATTCTGTCTTCCACAATGTCCAAGGTCGGAGTATAAAGCTTCTGCTCCGGTGGTACAAAGAAATACAGCGCCCAGCAGCCAGAAGCCTCCCGGATAATTGACCAGAAGCTTGATGGCATAATAAGGGTTTAGTGCGTGCAGTACATCCCAGTGGCGGACAAGCTCCGTAGTTCCCAGTATCCCGAGCATCAGGAACCAGATCATCATAATAGGCCCGAACGCCTTCCCCATGAATTTGGTCCCGAATCTCTGAATGAGAAAAAGAATGATGAGGATGGCAATGACAATCTGGATAATGGTGGTTTTTTCGATTTCCGGATGAAGGATACGA
>JBJMLY010000478.1:0-2484 GCA_045805025.1 Cytophagaceae bacterium
ACAAAAATCAGCAACAGTAGTAAGAATAGTGTTCTCATAGGGTTTTGGTTTTATTTCCTGCGACAAGCGAAGTTCCTTTACGCCGCCTGTCTTTAAAACTTCTGATCAAATCCGGTGCCTGTTTTATCTTCCGGATCAGCAAAGGTACTAAGTTAACATACAATCCTATGATCAGAATATTAATATGAATGTTAAAAATAAAATAAGAAATAAGGGATATCAAACCCAGATACACAAAAAAACTAAGCGAATCACCCAGAAACTGACCAAATGTACCTTCAATAAAACGGGTAAACCAGCGCGGTTTCTGCATACTGAAAGAGTAAAACATTACCCATGAAATAAAAATATAGTTCAGAAAAAGAAAGAGTACCCAATACCAGGAAACCAGGTTTTTCTTTTTCACCAGGGCCAGATAAATATTCAGCAGAATGACTGTACCCGGCATATCGCCCAGTATGGTCTGGTGTACGTCTTCTTCAAAATTGCCGGCAACAATATATTTCCCTTTAAGAAATTCATGAAAGATCAGAGAATCATCCTGCAGGAGAAGCAATTCGGACAAGGGTACCACCTTGTAACCGGACGTGTCAAGGTCTGAAGTGCGGATGGAGAAGTCAATAATCATAGAGCTGAGGCTCAGACGATCGTTCACATACGTAAGCCCATGTTTTCGTTCAACTCTGGCGCCATGAAGCTTCTCATACATCACAACGGGCAGAGATTTCAACGTATCCTCCATAAACCGGTATTTCAGAAACATACCGTTCACATCTTCATAATCCGACAAAGCATTAGGCACCGGAATTTCTGGTCTTAGCAAAATACCTTCTTCGATATGACAGGGAGCAAGCACATTTTTTGTTTTCGCGATCTCTGCACTCAGCAGGGAATCGAAAGGCGAGCTGCCTTTAAAAAATACATCGCAGATCACAAACTTATATTGATCCGGATACTGATTGAGAATATGAAAAAATTTAGCGAGTCTTTCCCGGTTGGTAATTACCTCCTCTCCCATTCCTTCTGAGTATGGAATCAGCTCCTTTTCATGAGCCAGGTTGATGAAGATAAAATCTTCTTTCGGAGGTCTCTCATTATTATTAAAAAGGATTTTCCTGGTCGCTGAGGACCACCGGATCAGATGCTCTTCGTCGAAATAAATGACAGGTAGATTAAGCCAGTACCAGGTAATCAGCAGCATCCACAGAGCATGCAAAATGCAGATGCCGATTCTTGTTAAAACCCCTGATTTTCTAAGCTTGCCTGTCATTAATAAAGAAAAAATCAAAATTCAAATATCAAATACCAATATTCAAATCCCAAACTTCAAAAACCAAATCCCATAAAGCCATATGTTGGATTTTGGTATTTGAGTTTTTGTTATTTGAATACTGTGATTTGTATTTTGTTATATTCTATTTGTCCGTATAGGAAAATGCTGCCTTCAGCGGACCCACCATCAACTCAAAACCTCCCGGCTCCGTCACCCATTTCATTTCCGCATTTACAAAAGCAAGATCCTCGCGGCTGATCTCAAATTCTACGGTCTGAGCAGCGCCTGCTTCCAGGTAAATCTTCTTAAAGGCTCTTAACCGTTTTACTGATGGAGTGACGGAAGCATACAGATCGCGTGAATACAGCTCGACCGTTTCTTTTCCTGCCACCTTGCCTGTATTTTTTACGGTGACCGAAACCTTCAGTTTGTCATTCCCTTTCAATGTTGTATTGCTAAGCTTCAGATCGCTGTATTCGAAGGTCGTGTATCTTAATCCAAAACCGAAAGGCCACTGAGGGTCGAATTTATAGGTGTAACTGTATGGATCCGGAACTTCTACTGCTTCATCCAGCAGCTTATGGTCGTAGGTAAGAATATCGCCCGAATATTTCGGATAAGTAAAAGGCAGCTTACCGCACGGATTATAGTCACCGTACAATACATCGGCTATGGCATTGCCCCCTTGCGAGCCTGGCCAGTAAGCTAAGATAATGGCATCGGCCAAAGGTTCTATTTCTCTGATGATGCGGGGACGGCCTTCAGTAAGAAGAATAATTAATGGAATTCCCTTATAATTATTCTTAATATCCTGTATTTCGGCTGTCACAGAAGAGGGCAGATCAAGGTTGTTTATGTTACCCGGAGTTTCTGCATAAGCTCCCTCTCCTATGCACATCAGGATATAATCACCCACAAACGGATTAACTTCCTCCTTTGCTTTAGGAACAATAGTGCTGCTGTACCATCCTTGATAAGATACATTTTCGTTGCCTATTTTTATTTTCATTGCATCACTTATGGTACGTTCCTCCTTCGAAAAATAAGTTGGCTTTTGTCCCTGCCAGGTATAAGACCATGCTCCGTTCAAAGCAGTTAACGAATTTCCATTCGGGCCAATGACAAGAACCTTTTTATTCTTAGCAAAGGGCAGTACATTCTTTTCATTCTTGAGAAGTGTAATTGACTCCCTGGCAGCTTCCAGCGCAATC
>JBJMLY010000479.1:0-4017 GCA_045805025.1 Cytophagaceae bacterium
CAACCTGGACATGATCGACCAACTTAGCGCCAAAGCGGCAAGAGAAGGAGCACAGGCAATTGCCTTTCATGAATGTTCGGTCACGGGCTATACCTTTGCCAGAAAGCTTGACAAGAAGCAGATGCTCCATCTGGCGGAGTTTATTCCGGATGGATCAAGCATTAAAAAATTAATAGAGATCGCCGCAAAAAACAAGATCGCCATCCTGGCCGGACTGTTTGAAAAGGATCAGGCGGACAATCTGTATAAGGCGTATGTCTGCGTGGACAAAGACGGACTTAAAGCAAAGTTCCGGAAGCTGCATCCTTTTATCAATCCTCACCTCACGGCTGGCGATAGTTACTGCGTATTTGACCTTCAGGGCTGGAAATGCGGTATCCTGATTTGCTACGACAACAACGTGATCGAAAACGTAAGAGCTACCACCCTGCTTGGCGCCGACATCATCTTTATGCCGCACGTAACTATGTGCACCCCTTCTACAAGGCCTGGTGCAGGATTCGTAGATCCTAAATTATGGGAAAACCGCGACAGCGACCCGACTTCTCTACGGATGGAGTTCGACGGCATGAAGGGCCGAGGCTGGCTAATGAAGTGGCTGCCCGCCCGGGCTTATGACAACGGCATTTATGTGGTATTTTCCAACCCTATTGGCATGGACGATGATCAGCTTAAAAACGGCTGCTCCATGATCATTGATCCCTATGGAGATATCATTGCCGAATGCCGTGAGTTAGGTAATGACGTAGCCACCGCCACATTTGCGCCTGATAAACTTATCAGAGCCGGTGGTTACCGGTATAAAAAAGCCAGGAAGCCCTCTCTGTATAAGGATATTATAGGTCAGGCACATACTTCAGAACATAAGGTTGTGTGGATGAATTCTGAAAAAAAATAAACCTGTGCCTGCTCATAACTTGGCAAAGCAGGCCTTAGCTATTATATTTAAGTTCAATAAATCAGGCTTGCAAAAAGGCCGGTGAATCCTGTTCTCCGGCTTTTCTTTGAGCCATCACCCATAAATCCCTGTTTCATGAAAAAAGTGTTTTTCATCCTTTTAGTCTTTACCATCACTTCGATATCGGCCCAGAATAATTCCGTGCAGCTGATCCCTCAGCCTGTGGAAGTTAAAATTTCTTCCGGTGTTTATACCCTGAGCGGCTCCAGTTCAATTGCCTATGACAAATCCGAAGGAAAAACGGTGGCCGAGATGCTGGCACAAAGGCTGAACGTACCGACCGGCTTCGGCTTCAAAGCCAAAGAAGGAAAAGCTGCCTCTATTCAGCTTAGCATTAACGATACTCCCAACACACTACTGGGCAATGAAGGATACACCCTCGAAGCTACCTCAAAAGGAGTTTTAATCACCGCCAATAAATCCGCAGGCTTATTCTATGGCATGCAGACCCTGATACAGCTTCTGCCCAAAGAAATCGAAAGCAAATCCGTCTCAAAAACAGTCTGGACCATCCCCGCTGTGAAGATCACCGATTACCCGCGCTTTGTCTGGAGGGGAATCATGCTGGATGTAAGCCGCCATTTTTTCCCGAAGGAAGAAGTGAAAACCTATATCGATCAGATAGCGCGTTTAAAATATAATACCTTCCACTGGCACCTGACTGATGACAATGGCTGGCGCATCGAAATAAAATCTCTGCCCAAGCTTACTCAGGTGGGTGCCTGGAGAGTACCACGGGCCGGACATTTCGGAGAACGCAACGCGCCCAAGCCGGGCGAAGCAGCCACCGAAGGCGGATTCTACACGCAGGAAGATATTAAAGAAATTATCCGTTACGCGCAGGAGCGCAATGTCACCATCGTACCCGAGATCGATGTGCCGGGCCATAGCATGGCTGCGCTGGCCGCTTATCCTGAACTCAGCTGCAAGAAAGATCCGAATATTAAAGTAGATCCGGGCACTCATTTCGCCGACTGGTATGGCAACGGAACTTTTAAGATGAATATCGAGAATACCCTGAACCCGTCCGACGAAAAAGTGTATGAGTTTATGGACAAAGTATTCACCGAAGTAGCGGCTCTTTTTCCGAACCCATACATTCATGTTGGCGGCGATGAGTGCTATAAAGGCTACTGGAAGCAAGACCCCGGATGCCAGGCGCTCATGAAAACACTCAAGACAAATCACGTGGAAGATCTTCAGGGTTATTTTATGGGCCGGATGGAAAAAATTCTGAAAGCCAAAGGAAAGAAACTTCTTGGCTGGGATGAAATTCTTGAAGGTGGCATTTCGCCGGAAGCTACCGTCATGAGCTGGCGCGGTGTAGAAGGCGGCATTGAAGCTGCTGAAATGGGCCACGATGTGGTTATGTCTCCCACTACCTATGCGTACCTGGATTATCAGCAGGGAGAGTCGAGCATCGAGCCTCCACTCTATGCCAGCCTGCGTGTAAAAAAATGCTACAGCTTTGAGCCTGTTCCCGATGGCGTAGACCCGAAACATATTCTGGGCGGACAAGGAAATTTATGGTCTGAACAGATACCCACCCTTCGTTATGCGCAATACATGACTTACCCTCGCGCCTGGGCTCTTGCAGAAGTTTACTGGTCGCCCAAAGCTGTAAAGAACTGGGATAATTTTGCCCAGCGCATGGAAACGCATTTCAGCCGGGCGGATGTGGCGGAGATTAATTACTCGAAGGCGGTTTACGATCCTATCATTAAAACGAGTATGAAAGACGGAAAGCTCATGCTTGAAATGGAGAGTGAAATTCCAGGCTTGGACATCTATTACACCCTGGACGATGCGATGCCGGATAATTACTGCGCCAAATATTCCAAGCTGGTGGAAATCCCGGAAGGCGGTCCGGTCACACTGAGAGCCATCTCCTACCGAAATGGAAAACCCATCGGCCACCTGATCATTCTAAGACAGGATGAACTGAAGAGCAGAGCTTCGAAATAAAGAATATAAAAAGCCCCGATTTGATTCGGGGCTTTTTATTTAAAAACCTATAAGATTTTCTATCTACAGGATAGTATCAATTTAAAAAAATCTTATAGGTTTAAAGATTACTTCACTAGAATCTTTCCATTGCGGACAATTCCTTCGGAGCTGTACTGAACCATATAAACCCCGGCGTTAAGGTTGACAGAGACTTCTATAAAGCTTCCTTTTCTCTCAAAAGAAACATTGACTGGTTTGCCACTCAGATCAAAGACTTTTAAATCTCCGTTACTGTCTCCCTGTATTTCAAATTGAAATATTTCTCCTGTATTTACTGGATTCGGGAATAGGATCATGGTTGAGTTTAATGAAGGGCTCATATCTACTGCCACCACTTCAGAATAGTTGAATAATTTATTTTCATCGGCCTGTTTAAGCCTGTAATAATTCATTCCTGCTAAAGCGTTCTGATCGTAAACCTGATAACTGTTTTTTCCTGATATAGAATTCATGGAAAGAATTTCTGTGAAATTTATTCCGTCAGAAGATCTTTCGATGGAATACACTTCTGATTTATCTGTTACCGTTGTTTTCCAGCTCAGGCTCACCGTGCTTCCCGCTTTGGCTGCATTAAAACTTTCCAGCAGCACCGGCAGCGGAGTACCTGACACATTGATATTGTCGATGAAAAGATCATTTCCGAACCCATTGAAAAATCTGAATTTAATTACGACCGTAGAGCCGGTAAAAGCCGAGAGATCGACGGTTTCAAGCCTCCATTCAGAAGCCAGTGTTGGCGAGAAGGGACTGGTGGTTTCGGCTCTTGTCGATAATGTATTTCCGCTGGCATCAGAGCCGCTCTTATCATATACAATAGTTGGAAATGTAGAACCACAATCCGTGGATACCAGAACTTGTAAGTGGTCGAAATCTCCGGCGTCATAGCGGGCATAGGCGAGATCAAACTGAAGCTTTGGAGCGTTGACCCCGTTGAGATCGTACTTATTGGTGATCAGATCGTCGGTCGTTCCCAGATTAAAATTATAATTGTATGCGTCCATAAAGGCCGCTTTGGTCGTAGAACCTGAGCGTCCGGTGATACTTCCTGTCTG
>JBJMLY010000480.1:0-2131 GCA_045805025.1 Cytophagaceae bacterium
AGCTACCGACTTTACCCAGCCCAAATCATCTCCATTACCGAAAGCCCGGTTGGTTTCGTTTGTGAATACAAGACCTGATATCCATAGATATAAAGCAACGAGACAAAAAATATATTTTTTCATGTATTTCATTTTTTAGGTTTGACTACAATATAAAAGAATGTGGTTTTAACGTAAAAAATTATTTCTACTATTTTAAAAAACAAACCTGCAAAGTTTCTACAACATTGCAGGTTTCAATTAAATAATATTCAGCATCTTCTCCGTCGCCTTGATGGCCGCTACGGTCTGGTCACTATCCAATCCTCTCGTTTTAAATTCCTTCTGATTATGCTGCCAGGTAATGATGGTCTCGCAAAGCGCATCTGATTTCCCGCCGGGCGGAATGCGTACCGTATAGTCCACCAGGCTCGGCAATACCATTTTCTTTTGCTTGTAAATCTTATTCAGTGCGTTCACGAAGGCATCGTATTGTCCGTCTCCCTGAGCATGCTCCTCAAACGTTTCTCCGTCGATGCTTATATTGAGCGTTACCGAAGGCTTCAGGTCTTTGGAATGCGTCAGCACATAATTCTTGATCTGCACTTTATCGACAATGGTATTGCTGTCAAGGATATCAGAGATGATATAGGGAAGATCTGCAGGCGTTACTACTTCTTTCCTATCACCAAGTTCGATAATCCGCTGCGTAACTTTTTTCAGATCTTCGTCCGACAACTGGATGCCCAGCTGATGCAGGTTGTTTTCTATATTGGCCTTGCCACTGGTTTTGCCCAGTGCATACATACGCTGACGTCCAAAGCGCTCGGGGATCAGGTCGTTGAAATAAAGCTTATTTTTTTTATCTCCGTCGGCATGAATACCAGCGGTTTGTGTAAATACATTCTCTCCTACCACCGGTTTGTTCGCAGAGATCCGGAAGCCGGAAAAAGTTTCTACCAGCTTACTCACCGAATATAATTTCTTTTCAACCACCGAGGTTTTTACTTCGGGTACATAGTCGTTCAATACGGCAATGGCGCTGGATAAAGGAGCGTTACCGGCTCTTTCTCCCATTCCGTTGATGGTCAGGTGCAGGCCATGCGCTCCCGCCTTGGTGGCTTCGAGCACGTTGGCGATACTGAGGTCGTAATCGTTGTGGGCGTGAAAATCAAAATGAAGATCGGGATAGCGCTTCACCAGCTCCGAAATATAGCCAGAGGCTTCATAAGGAACCATCACTCCCAGTGTATCGGGGAGCATTACCCTTTTCACAGGCTGATCCTTTAAAAAATCCAGGTATTGAAGCACATAGTCTTTGGAATGGCGCATACCGTTGCTCCAGTCTTCCAGGTAAATATTGCATTCGATGCCTTTCTTTTTCGCCAGCGCCAGGACAGCTGCCACATCGGCAAAATGCTGCTCGGGCTTTTTCTTAAGCTGATAGGTGAGGTGGTTTAATGAACCCTTGGTGAGCAGGTTCATCACTTTGGCTCCCGCTTTGAGCATCCAGTTGATGGACACATCCTTGTCTACGAATGTAAGAACCTCCACACGGTCCAGGTAGCCGTTTGCTCCAGCCCATTCGGTGATCTTTTTCACTGCCTCAAACTCTCCGTCGGATACCCGGGCGGAAGCCACTTCGATTCTGTCTACTTTTACTTCGGTGAGTAAAAGCTGGGCAATGGTCAATTTTTCAAAGGCAGAAAAAGATACTCCGCTGGTTTGTTCACCATCGCGGAGGGTTGTGTCCATGATTTCGACATGACGGGGAGATTTTTTCACTTTTTCTGAAGCCGGTGCCAGCAATTTAATACACGCTCTTGGCGGCAAATGATTTTATGTCCTCCTTCATAGACTGCAGGTAGTCTATGTCGTCGAAGCCGTTGATCATGTTATGTTTTTTATAGCCATTGATGTCAAAGGATTCCTTTTCACCGGTAGAAAGAATGGTAATGGTCTGGGCAGGGAGATTCACTTCCAGCTCTGACTTAGGATCTTTTTCGATGGCTGCAAAGATTTTTTCCAGGAAAGCAGGGCTTACCTGCACCGGCAGAATTCCGATATTGAGGGAATTTCCTTTAAATATATCGGCGAAGAAACTGGACACCACGCATCTGAACCCATAGTCATAAATAGCCCAGGCAGCGTG